>JAFGIT010000380.1 GCA_016929465.1 Candidatus Coatesiibacteriota bacterium
CAACCACGTCTTTGGGTAGGGCGGGAGACTATCCCTGGACCTATTATTTCGACAGGCCGGAGATGCCCGAGATCCATTGTGCCTCCGTCGATGCGTGCGGCAACGTTGTTGTTTCGACCGGCGATTGGAAAAACACCCAATGGTTTGGTACATCCTGGTGGCATGAATACTGGTCAGAGGGGATGTTCCTGTTGCATGATGGTGACATCCGCGAGATTCAATGTCCGGAAAATACCAATGTTCAGGATTGCGCTACTGATTCAGCCGGCACGACCTGGATCTTGTTGTACAGGGCAACGGGCTATTATGAAGAGACGTCCTCTTGCGGCAAAGGTCCGGTATCCCTTTATTCAGGAAAGGAGTCCATTTGCACTAATCCTAGGGTGGCGATGCTGGAAGATGATAGATTAGTAGTTGATGATGATCTGACGGCATCAATTCCGAGTAATCCATGGGTAGTGATTTCAGATCCCGAGGGCCGCCGAGTATTCGTGATAAGTCAGGAGCGTGGGGAGCCGGATACTTACAAGTACTTCGTCTCATGGTGGGCCACAGAGGAGCCACGCTTCGTGCATGTTCATGAAGTCCCTGACACTTTCACCCATATCATCTGGGCCGCGTCCTGGGGGCAGGGATTCGCGCCGCGCTTTGGGCCAGACGACCTCGTATATTTTTTCGCAGCTAACGCCCGCGGTTGGAAAGCAGATGCCATAATGCGCTTGGACCCGGATACCTGGCAATGGTCCATTTGCAGCGGCATGGACTATCCACTTCTCGATTCTGTAATTCTTGACTTCTATGTTGACCCAATGAATGTGAAGTGGTTTGGGACGGAGGACGGTCTGGTCCGCTTTGATGGCGAGACCTGGACCCGCTACACAAGTCAGAATAGCGCTCTGCCCTTTGATGAGGTTCAGAAAATAGCCTTTGATAGCATTGACCGCAGATACTATGTCATATCCCGAGGCCGGATGGACAGCATGTATTACACGGCGATGAGCTACCTCGACATCGATGGCGAATTCTCGCCACATTCCGATTATTTCTCCCCTATGACATATAAATTGGTGACTCAACCTAGACTCATACATGATGCTCTCGATGCATGGTGGTACCACCCGCCTAGCGGTAATATAGTCTATTACTATGACCACGAGAGGCTGATGGCCTGGCAAACAGATGGCTGGTCAACATCGGGAAGCCTGCGCTATATGGGCTGCCTCTCCTCAGGGCGCAGATTCGCGATGTCCACAACCTGTGTCATGATCTGGTGAAGGCCCAAACAGGACTCCAAAGTCAATTGCCTCATAATGGGGAGCGACGGAGTAGCACTTGTCCAGATCAGCTTGAGGTGAAGGTGTGAATTCTCCCAAGATCTCCGCTTGCCTTATTGTCCGGGACGAGGGTACCCACGGCACACGGAATGATGCCTCGGTCGAGAGCCAGAGCGGAGGCTCGCATGCTCCTAGCTGGCCTCGGAAGGTGACTATCCTGGACCGCTGCCTTTCAAGCCTGGAGGGCGTGGCGGATGAGATCATCGTTGTCGATACCGGCTCGGTCGATAACACGAAGGAGATCGCGGCCCGATACACAGACAAGATATACGACTTCGATACATCAATGGGTCAAAAGGGCAAGGAGGGGAAAAAGGTCATAGGGGGACAAGCTTGTGCGACCCCTTCAGGGCCGTGTTTTCCTTTCGCTGCCCCCGTCCCGTAGGCTCCCGCCTACGGCTACCGTTGTAATGCCCCGATGGGGCATCGAATGAGCAGCGCAGATCAATTGGCGGGCTGGAAAGCCCGTTCTACACTGCCGTTCTTGAGTTCAAAATTCAAAGTTCAAAGTTCAAGGCTCAAAGTTGAGCGGCGAGGGCCAATCGGCCAATGCCGATCCCTAATCTGTGAAATCTGCCTAATCTCCGGAAAAAAAACAAAAGGGCCAGGCCCATCTCTGGGCCCGGCCCTGGTTAGTCTGTCTTAGCTATTTCCCCGCTCGGTAAAACTAATCTCGCAGTATTTACCTGTGGGCGACCTCGCTGAGCTTCGGCCCTGTTATCATCGAGATGCTCACCGGTATGGTGGTCTCGACAGGCCCGTGCGCGGTCCAGTTGCCGCTCGTGTCGATATCGACCAGGTAGTAGTAATAGGTCGCGCCTGGCTTCACGTTGGTGTCGGTGAACGAGTAGGCGGCGCCCGATGCAACAGATGCACTCGCGCTGATAAAGTCGCTTATCTTGCTGCATCCGCTCGCCTCGCTATCGCAGCGATATACGAGGAAACCCGCGTTGTCGATCTCCGTCCCTGTCTCCCAGCTGATGACGGCCTTGTCGCTGTCCGCCTTCACTGTGAAGGTCGAGAGCTCGATGTAGTTCATTCCTGCCCAATCATAGTGGTAGCCCAGGTCGATCCTATTTTCGTCGTCCTGGTTGCTGCCATCATCGCACCAGAAGTCCTTGTCCTCGACAGCGCTTATATGCACGCTGTATTTGAAGTCCTTGCCATAGCCTGACGTGGTGTTCACGAACTCGCAATGTCCCTGCCCCCACTCGTCAGTGTATGCCGGGATGCCGGCATCGACGCACCTGCTATTCTCCGAGAGGAAGTAGAAGGTTGAGTTACAGGGCCTATCCTGCTGTTCACCCTCGAACATGGGGTCGAAGTTGCAGTTCGTGTTGCCAGAGGAATAGCCGTCCGTCGGACTCGTGATGTAGTCGGGATACTTCACCCCAGAACCGTCCATCTGCACGTCGGAATACATGACGAAGTTAGTATTCTTGAAGACGTTGATGTCTCTGAAGCTCGGCGACCCATTGAAATAGACTATGTTGTGGATCATCCGAAGCCAATAGCCATCGACCTCACAGCCGAAGATGCCATAGACATTCTGCGTCGGTGTGCCGCCAGCGGCGTCCTTGCCGTAGGTCGGTCTGTTGTCATCGCAGTGATAGTTATCTACGACCGTGTTGTTCTTGATATAGGCACGAGCACAGCCGCTCTCTATTCCAGCAGCAGCACCGACTCTGCCAACGCAGTTCTGGCGGATCAGGTTGTTCTGGATCTCGACGATCGATGGGTAGCCTGTCATCAGAATCGCGCCACCCTTGTTCGCAGCCTGGTTCCAGAAGATGCAGCAGTCGCGGACATAGCAGCCTTCGTTGTTTTCCGATTCCGCTGGCCACATCAGGTAGAGGCCACCGCCGCCGCCAAGACCATCTTCTCTATTTGGGGCGCTGTTCTCCCAGATGCAGCAATTCCAGATCATGCCGCAGCTGTATTCCCAGGCCATGCCACCGCCATTACCATCACAGGTGTTGTCGGTGACCTCCAAATCGAACATATAGATGTCGAGATTCTCGGCATTGTCGGTGCCTTCAACGTAGATGCCGCCACCATCACCGTTGGAGTGGCCGTCGGATACCTTGAAGTTTCTTATTGTTATGTTGTTGCTGTTCTTGATCACAATTATGCGGGCCTGGCCGTCGCCCTGTAGCCACGGGCCATAATACCGCTTACCGTTACCCTCGAGGGTTATTCCCGTCTTATTATCGATATTGATCGGATACGTCTGATCGCCGCCGTTGGAGACCGATTTATAGGTCCCCTCAGCGACGTGAACCGTGTCATAGTAGCCGCTGACGCAGGCGTCCACACCGTCCTGGATCTTCGCGAAGGCATTAGTCTCGCTCGATCCATCTTGCGATCCTGCGCCACCAACACACACGTAGTAGTCTGCCGCGCTAACGTAGCCGATTGCGATGAGCATCAATAGCACTGACAGGAACGTCGTCAGTATCTCTCTCCCAATCAACTCATGTCTCCTTATCGCTACCAATTCGTTTCTTATCGGTCGTGAATTGTTATTCATTCATTCCAAATGTGATCCGATGCAAAACCTAGCAGCTCGCGGAGCCACCGAAACCGGTGCACGACAGAGATGGCCCAAGCCGGGACATGAGCTCTGTGTTTCCGAGAGTCAACACTTTGGGGGCCTCATAGGAAGTTCTGCTTGCCGTCATCTTTACTTGATCTCCTTTCGAGTTCACGAAAATATGCGTTCTGTTTCTCATCTGTGTTGTGTTGGTTGTGTCTTATCTGGCCGCCACTTTCAGCGTAGGCAGCACACCGTCGCTCCCATTTCGGAGCGACGGAGTTGAAAGCGCAAATGGTGTTGCATTCACTGGGCCGTGGGTTGTCGTCTTTCCATTCGTGTCGATGTCAACGAGGTAATAGAGATACGTCTTTCCGCTCTTGACGTTCACGTCAACGAATGAATAGGACGCGCCAGCACCGGAAGAGCCCTTCGCCGGGATGAGCGCGGAGTTGACCTTGACGAGGTCGGTCTCGCCCTCGAGTTTCCGATAGATATCGAAGCCAGCGTTGTCGAGCTCGGTCCCGGTTGTCCAGGTGATGCGCACCTTCTCATTGAGGCCCTTCGCCTCGAACGATTCTAGCTCGATGTAGGTCGCACCCTCGTGCAGGTAGTGATACCCCATGTCGAGGCAATCTGTATCGGATACCGCATCGGTCCGAGTCGAGTAGTCAGACATATACGGGGCATAATAAGATGTTGCTGCAGAACTCGAACCGGCATCGACACACGGGCTGGTTTCCGACTGACCTGCGGCTTCCTGCTTCAGGAAGTAACCGTCAGGCCAACCGAGAGCACCGCTGAGACCGATGAACTTCGGGTCTTCATCTATATTGTTGGAACCGGTTCCGGTCCAGCCACCCTCGATGTCGCTATAAAACACCTCAACGACAGAGCCGCCGGGATCTATGCTCGTTGCGTTGCCCCAGATTATGGTGTCATAAACCCATATACTTGCATTGCTTCTGGCGTCGGCCTTCAAGCCAGTATCGGTATGGTCGGCGATTGTCAGGTTGCGTATTGTGAGGTCACCTGTGCCCCGCACGAAGACGCCAATCGATTGCGTGTCCTCTCCGTTGTAGGCTCTGGCAAAGACCAGGTTGTTGAACAACGTGGCGGTTCCACCATCGACGCGAATACCCTCGCCAAAATTCTGCTGGGGATTTCCGTTGTCCCAGATTCCGTTGTTCTTGAGAACCAATCCATTAGAATTCTCCAGGTGGATGCCGTCGCCGCCTGAGTTTGCGAGGTTGTAAAATATGTTGTTGTTTGACAGCAGTGTATTTCCATCGCCATTGAGGAAACAAATGCCGCCTCCGGTGTTATCGGCAGTGTTGCTGTGAATCCAGTTGATGTCATAGAGAGAATGAACGGAGCCGGATCCCTCGATGCAATACACGCCGCCGCCACTCTGGTTTGCTTCATTCCAACCGATCCAGTTGTTCTTCACTTCCATGCTGGATTGATTAGAGCAGATAGCCCCGCCATTACCATCGTAAGCAACGTTTCCGAAGAACTCATTGCCGGTGATCTCCGGGGTGCTGGCAATATCTCTCGCGTAAAGACCACCTCCGCTAAGGCTTGCAACATTATGGGCAATTTCGTTCCACCCATCGATTAGAGGTGCGGATTCTTCGGTCAAGTAGATCCCGCCTCCCTCATAGGCGGTGTTACCGTCGCCGCCGTAGTTATTGACCGTGTCCTCCCGAATCATATTGTGGGAGATGTGCGGGTGGGAGTTATAGAGATAGATACCTCCACCATGACCATGGTACCAATCAGCTTCGTTCTCTATAATATCGCAATCCTCGATTAAGCAGGTGTTTGCCGGCGTATTCTGCATGTATATGCCACCACCATCGCCGCCAACGGAATTGAGATACCTAGCTTCATTGTGATATATGAGCGTGTTGACGACATCGAGAGTCGACTCGAATTTAGCCGAGATGCCGCCACCGTAATTAGCCCAGTTGTTTTGTATCGTGCAGTTCTTTACAAGCAGGTCGCCAGCGCCATAATAGTCGCTGCCAACACTTATTGCGCCGCCGCATTCCAAACTGTGGCAATCCTCTATGAGGCAATTGTCGACAGTTACATCTGCTTGGGATACATAGATGGCTCCACCATCCATTTCACTGACACCGTCTCTGATCGTGAGCGTAGATATTGTCGCGCCATAGATATACCCGTAGTAACCGACAACCTCGAACATGCCCTCAATGTAGGCGCCGTAATCCTCGAAATTACCGTATTCAACGATTGTGGTGTCACGGTCATCCCCAACCAACCATACATGTTCATCCGACCAGGTTATCGGGAATTCCTCGTTGTTTGAGTCGCCGTGATTGTACGTGTATGTGCCGGGAGCAACGTGTACTATGTGTGGGTCCGATGCGGTGCCTGGGTTGGTGAGTGTAATAGTCGGCATTGCCGTCTCGATGGCGTAAGTTATTGTTCGCCATGCGTCGCCCGCGCTGGTTCCCGAATTGGAGTTATTACCCGACGTCGATACATAGAAGTGATCGGCGTGGGCGAACATGGTTGCGAATGTGATGATCAATGTGCATAGCACAAAGATCGAGGTCAATAGAAACTGTCTGTCAGCCCGATGCATAGTGCCTCCCTCTCTTGAGTTCGTTTGAACACCTCTTGCTGATGCAAAATTCCAATTAAACATTGGAGGTGGGAACCGTTGCGTCTTAACCGGGGTACCACCGACTAGATGCTTTCGCTCCCGCTTCCGCTAAAAGTATTACCAATTTTTGGGATGGTGTCAAGTACGGCTTTCAGAGCCTCGTCAGGCCCTATCCGGAGAGGCAGATTGGGGAGGGATTCGGAGAAAATTTTAAATATGAACTAAAGATTATCCGGGGATCGTCCGATAAGTAAGGCGCTGATGCAACTGCATGGCCCTGGACCGGCCCGATCCAGGGCAGCCGCCCTCTCGCCGGCCTTAGAAGACCCGCACCGTCGATGGACAAGGATGGACAGGATGGACGCGCGGATGCCTATCCGAGAAAATCCGGGCCTACAAGAACGGGACCTTGCTGCTGCCGACGTTCGTCAGCGTTATCGAAAGCGAGAACTGCGTGTCGCTGCGCCTTTCCTTCTCCTGGCGGATGTTGTCCACCCACTCCCATTCGATCTCGGTCTCGTGGCTCGCGAAGAACGTCAGGGACCAGCACTGAGAATGATACACTACCGTGTAGCTGTTCTGGTTAAAAAGGTCATCGACTATGTTGTATTTGACCGTCGTGTAGAACTCCCACTTCGGGTGCGGGGCGCAGCCGAATTCGGTGGTGAAGTAACGTGTGTCTGGATAATTGAGATCACTGCCGTCGGGATCCGCAATCGTGCGATATTTGTCTTCCGACCGGAATCGGCATTCGGCGTGCCAAGTATTTTTGTGGTATTTCGCGGCGACTGTGTAGTTCGAGATGCGGTTCTTGTGATGGTTATAGCTCATCTGCAGTTCCCCATCGAGATATTCTGTGGGACGCATTATCGCGCGGGCGGCAATGTCGGAGTATGGGCTGTAATCAACGCTAAAGGGATTGTAATCCGATTTCTTCAGGATGTGCGCCCTCTTGAAGTCGTAGCTTTGACTGAGTGAAAAGCTCAAGAGGTCCCTGTAATCCGTAACGGGTTCCCCGTCCTCACCGGTTTTGGCGATTTTGGCCCTCAGGCGATTCATAAGGGAGTAGGTGATCTGGGTCCTACCCCAGAGGCCACTGTAAATAATCCCGATGCTATCGATGCTGTCATAATTGAGCGGGTAGTTCAATGAAATGAGATGACTTGTCGATAGGTCCACTTCATATAAAAGGTCCTGATTGACACCCGGGATGTAATCGAAGGAGACGGATGGAGTAATTTGATGCTCGATCTTCTCTATGTCCCCCCAACCTGAGAAGGAGAATATCCGGTGAAGCGACGGCCCAGTGCAATTCAGAGTGAAGTCATATATCTCTCTTCTGAGGTCATTCCCATTTCTGACGACTCTCTCGAAGGGGCGCTCCATATCGAATATCTCGCCGTCCTCTCTATCAAAGAGTATTTCAGAATGATCGGCCAGGAATGAGTAGGTCTTGACCTTGCCGATCTTGCTGCCGTCCAAGTCGCGTGCCCCGAGCTCGGAGAGGTCCAATGTCGAGTCGATATACCATGTGGTTCGGAAGCCGACCCTGCCGGTCAATGAGAGCCACTGCCCGAAGTTGAGTGGATACGAGAGCTGGGGGTATAGGTCGAATCTCTTGGTCGTTCTCTCGACAGGCTCCGAATTCAGACCGGTTGTCTGCGCCAGGTTCGAGGCCTGCACAGAGAATTGGTATAGAAGCGGCGTTTCGAACACAGTCTGCCTCATGCTCATGAAGTTGATCTCGGGGAGCTTTTGCAGACTGGTATCAGTTGGATCTTCCTCGTCGAGGCTCTCGATGTCCACCACATTTGCGGAGAGGTAATATTGCGACCAGCTCTTCGTAAGGGATACCTCCGAGATGACCTCCTGCGGCCTGTCCGAGAGGTTCGGCACGAAATCATCCCCAAACTGCTTGTCACTGACGTAGTTGACATTCGCGATCGCCCTGAATCCCATGCCGAGGTCTTGGGTGTGCTGAAAAATGACTCGCCAGCGCTCGGATGGATTATTGATGACGCTTGTAGTGTCATTCGGGTCCGGCTGCCTGTTTAGTTTCTCCGAGACATGAAATGCATAGAAGCTTCCTCCCGAGCTCTCGGATAGGACATATCTGAACTCCAGGTCTTGCGCGAAGGTCCCCTCGTCATAATACTGAAGCGAGAAAGTCGCGTCCGTGTTGTCGGTGGTGGCCCAGAAGAACGAGTCCTTGATGTAATTCCCGAGGCGCGAGTTGCTGCCAAACTCGGGCATTAAAAAGCCGGTAGTTCGGTCCGGCTTGATTGGGTATATCCAGTAAGGGAGATAGAGGATGGGCATTTTCTTGACCCATGCCGAACCGTTATAGAGGTAGATGTAGTTATCGACGTGAATAGTCGCTCTCTTGATCCTGAAGGACCAATCCGGGACATCCTGCGCGCAGGATGTGAATGTCGCGTGGTGAAGCCTGTATCGATCGAGTTTGAATCGCTCGAGCTTCTCGGCGGTGATGTAGAATGATGGCTCCAGGAAGGCCTGGGCGGAATAGACCTTCGCCAGGCGGGTCCTGAGATTCATCTCGAGCCTATTGCCGACTATCCTGTTTTCGAGATACTCGAGGATGACATTGCCCGTGGCAACGGTCTCCATCGTCCTTCGGTTGAAGGTAATCTTATCTGCTCGAAGCCTCACCTCGCCGAAGCGAATGTCCACCGCCCCCTCCAGTGTCGCGATCCCGGTCTTTGCGTCGTAATGCTGGTGCATCGCATATACCTCGACGGTGTCTTCCTGCTCCGCCATCTCGAGGAATTTCTTTTGCGTCTTTTCCGCTCTATTGAAGAGTTTGTTCTGTGCAGCAGCGGGCTGGGCCAAAATAAAGATGAGGGAGAAGATTGCGATGAAAAGTGGTGCGAGACGGATCGCGCGCGATGGCATCGTGCGGGTGTATCCGTTATATGCCCTGCAAGGGCGGTCTAATCATCTGCCTCTTCTGTGGCAGCATCATCCCCTGCCGGCAGATTTCCCATCCCCTCACTGGCATCCTCGGAATGCTGCCCGCTATCCAGTCTGAAGAAGTTCAGGATGTCTCCCAGGACACCTTTCAGGTGTTTTCGCTCGATTACTATGTCGATGAAGCCGTGGTCCCGGACGAACTCCGCGCTCTGGAAGCCCTCGGGGAGTTCCTCACCGATGGTCTCCCTGATGACTCGAGGGCCTGCGAAGCCCACGAGCGCTTTTGGCTCCGCGATGATAATATCCCCGAGCATGGCGAATGAGGCCATGACTCCCGCGGTCGATGGGTCGGTCAGAATAGATATGAAGAGGTTTCCAGTGAGCCCGAACCGGGCCGCCGCCTGAGAGGTCTTGGCCATCTGCATGAGCGACAGCATCCCTTCCTGCATCCTGGCACCTCCGGTGCTCGCGATCGTTATCATCGGCATGTTCTTCCGAGCCGCTCGCTCGAAGCCCCGGGTGACCATCTCCCCCACCACAGAGCCCATGCTGCCGCCCATGAA
>JAFGIT010000381.1 GCA_016929465.1 Candidatus Coatesiibacteriota bacterium
GCTCTTCGCTATTCATGCTGAGCACCTCCCCTCATGCTCGATAGCAGCAATAACTGACGCACCGCTACTCCTCCCGCACGACGCGGAAGCCGACCGAACCCGCTGGGTGAAGTATTGTCCTACGACTGGCTGGCCTGCATGATTCCGCACCGCTTAAGTATGACCCGCCCCTGATCACTCTACAGACCTCCATTCCTGTTTTCCCTTTGGTCGGAGCATCAAGAACTGGCGTCGCAGTATGATAGTCACCCTCACAAGAGCCGATACAATACTCCCACACATTGCCACACATATCATAGAGGCCCCATGGGTTTGGTTTCTTAAGACCAACTCGTTTGGGGGATCTCATTTGGGGCAGTCTCTTTCCGTGCCGATTAGTCCTGATCTTTGAATCGAAACTATTCTCCTTATGCCAGCAGTGAATGCCCACTATTGAAGGTTCGTCATCAACGCCCCAATAGAATCGAGTCTTCGTTCCTGCGCGACATGCATATTCCCACTCGGCTTCTGTAGGCAATCGAAAGGTGCCGGTGCCCTTCGCGGACAGTTTGTCGCAAAAGACCATGGCCTGGTCCCAGCTGACCATTTCGATTGGGTTAGTAGGGTCCTTGTTTACGGTGTGAGTCTTGAGCCCAGTTACTCGCTCGAATTCCCCCAATGTTAGCTCTTGCTTGCCCATCCAGAAGCCCCTTGAGATTCGGACCGATACCTTTGGCCCTTCTAGCAAGATTCTGTCCCTCTCAATTTTGCAGTCATGGGAGCTGTCAAGCGTGGCGCTAATCGCCGCAATTGCCCACTCTCGCTCTTTGCTAGAGGCACCCATCCTGAATTTCCCAGGCGGTATCCAGACAAATTCCATCCCATCGAAAATCCTGACTTCGCCTGGCCTCAGCTGTGCTGATCCCCCTCCGGTTGAAGAGAGATCTTGATGCGAATTGAGACAACCAACTGCCGCAAAAACAAGAGCGAACACTGGTGTCCACCTGAGCGTGATCGCGACGGCATTTCGATGATGCGTTTGAGCGGTCAAGTTATATCGGGTCACTCCTCTCTCACAACTCTGAAGCCGGTACCGTTATGGACAATCCCGCACATGCGCTGCCGCGTGGCGCTTCTACAGCGGTACCAGCAATGCCCATACGATCCTCCTCGAGCAACGTGGCACGGCTCCTTCCAGTTTTGTTCGAGGGGAAATTGTCGCGCTGGACCCCGCGGATCGATCGTTGGGCTGAAGGTGTAATAGTCTTCATTGAACGTATCCAAGCACATCTCCGTGGCATTGCCGATCATGTCATAGAGCCCCCACGCATTCGGCTTCTTGAGGCCTACCGGCTTGAACCATACTCCATTGGGAGTGAAGACATCGATGATGTTATCTCTTCGCAGTCTCTCATCTCTTGCCAGCTGCTCTTCGTCACGCACCTCGTAACTATTGCGAGCGTACCAGCAATACTCGCCCATTACGGGAAGATTGGGATCATTTCCCCAATAGAAGGGCGTTGTAGTCCCTGCTCTACAGGCATATTCCCACTCGGCTTCAGTAGGAAGGCGATATACTCCGCCGCCTTGAGCAGAGAGCGCATCGCAGAATGAAACGGCATGATCCCACGATATGTCCACGATCGGCCTGTTTGGATCTCTGTAATCGGTGTAAATAAGCTTCCAGTCCTCAGCATATTCCGTCCAAGGCAGGAAGCCCGATATGCGTTCAAATTGAGCCTGGGTGACCTCGTATCTGCCCATCCAGAATCCCCTGGAGATCTTGACAAGATGGGGGGGGCCTTCGCACTCAACGCGTGGATACGGATTATGATAATACTTGTCCATGAAGGTTCGGACCCACTTAATCTCCCAGTCTGCTGCACCCATAATGAACTCCCCCGGCGGGATCCACACGAACTCGATTCCGTCGAAGACTCGCACCTCGCCGGGCTTGTGCTCGGAGCTCGGCTCCTTCGTTGACGGGAGAGCCGCTGCTCGCTCGCCGGCACCCAATGCCAGCATCAGGCAGGCGAGGATGATTGATAGCGCTGTGGTTGCTTTCATGGGCTTCCCAGATTCTTCGCGGCCATTGCCTTTGACTGTGAGTATCTCACGAATGTATCCCCAGTCCCATTCCGTCTGGTTTCTGGCTATTTCAAGATATATATCATATTCAATGGGGAGTTCAAGGTTCAAAGTTCAAGGTTCAAGGTTGAATGGCAATCGCCAAGCACAACTGAGCGAGCCAATCCGAAATCCGAAATTCAGCCGCCGTAGCCCTTCGGGCCACTATGGCGAAGGAGGCTCCGAAATCCGCAATTGGCGCGGTGCCGGGTCACCGCCAGCCAAAGCGGCAAGAGCTCGCACGCACTCCTTATGGCCTGGCACAAATATCGGTGACCTATTCTTATTCGCGTTAATTCGTGCTTATTCGTGGCTAAAATCTCTGATCGACACCCTCCGTCGCGTCAAGCCGCGACGAGTGAAAGCGGCGTCAAGCCACCGCACTCCAGAGCTGCAACGCTCCGATACTAACTGGGAGCATTCCATCATTGATAAACCGCATCGATGTCGATAGAATCTCTCCGTTTGATTTGCTCTGAATGGACATGACAGATTGGCTTGTATCCGGAGATAAGAAAGAATGAAACAGAAAATCATCCTGGCGGTATTCTTGGTTTTCGCCTGCGGCTCTATCGGCTTCTGCCAGGGCTGGGGCTCTTATACGACGACTAACAGCGACATTCTCAGCGACCACGTCTCTGCGGTCGCGGTCGATGTCTATGACCGCATCTACCTGGGCACGACGAATTCCGGCCTCTCGTTCATGCAGGCCTACGTTTGGACCAACTTCACCACTTCCGATTCGAATCTCATCAGCAACCGCATCAAGGCCCTGGCATGCGACTCCAATGAACGGGTCTTCATCGGGACCGATGTTGGGCTGTCGATGCTCGATGATTCGGGCTGGCAGACCTACACCGAAAGCAATTCCGACCTTACCGACAATTGGATCGAGGCGATCGTCGTCGATTCCTACGACATAGCCTGGATCGGGACACATTCGGGCGGCCTTTGCTCGTTCGACGGGACCAGCTGGGAGACCTTCACCGTCTCGAATAGCGGCATCTCGTCGAACAGGATTGGCTCCCTGGCTGTCGATGGTGAGGGGAATATCTGGGTCGGCACGCAGGATGCGGGCATCTCCGTCAAATCCGGTGACGACTGGACCACATACGACTCCGAGAATTCGCTTCTCATGTCGGACAACATCAACGCAATAGGACCATGTCCATCCGGCGACCTCTGGGTCGGCACCTCCAACGGACTCTGCGTCTTCAGAGACGGCGTGTGGAAGGACGAGACTTCGCTCCTGTTCGACGCTGACGTTCGCGCCGTGCTCGTGGATGACTTCGGCTTCAGGTGGTTCGGGCTCAGGACCGGCATCGTCAGGTTCGATGGCGATTCGCCGGTCGACTATAACAGCCAACTCTCCAATCCGTACATAACATCGGTTGCACAGGGCATTCGTTCGGTCTACTTCGGCTCTCGCGACGACGGTCTTCTTTATTTCGGCTATGGGGTGAACCTGCCGCCTTTGATGCCGGATGCTCCGAGCGGCCCGGCGGTTGGGGAGACCGATATCGCGCTCGAGTTCAATTCGCAATCGACCGATCCCGAGGGCAGCCAATTGCAGTATCAGTTCGATTGGGACGACGGCTCTCGCTCCGCATGGGGCTCCGCCACTCAATCGCACGCGTTCACCAGCCTTGGCAACTACTCGGTCATGGTCCGGGCGAGGGACGCTGCTCTCAACGTCTCCGCATTCAGCAAGGCGCATCTCGTCACCATCGCAACCGGCAACCGCCCCCCGCAGGCACCGACGACCCCGAATGGCCCCGAATTGGCTTATATTGGCCAGACGACGCAATTCTCGACCTCCAGCTATGATCCCGATGGCGACGACATGGAGTTCATGTTCGACTGGGGCGATGGCGGCCAGAGCGACTATGGCGCATCAAGTCGCACCCATGTCTATAATGCAGAGGGAGCATACAGCGTTAAGGCCAAGGCAAGGGACGATAGGGGCAAGGTATCGGCCTGGTCCGCACCAGCCTCAATCACCGTCCAGAGGCCCAATTCAGCCCCATCACGTCCGACCGATCCATCTGGTCCTTCTTCGGGCGTCATCGATACCCAATACACCTTCATGACCAGCTCGCAGGACCCCGAGGGTGACGACATCTATTACCTCTTCGATTGGGGCGACGGGACCGATAGCGGTTGGGGGCCATCGTCTGCATCTCACGCTTTCAAGCGCATCGGAACCTACGAGATCTGTGTCCTGGCAGAGGATGAATACGGGGCGCAATCGAACTGGTCCGGCTTCCACAGTATCGAGATAGGCGGGACTCCGAAGCCAATCATCGAGCTCGGCTCAGTGAAGAGCACCTACTACCTCGGAGACACGATTAGGCTCTATGGCACCTTGATAAACGACCTAGAGGAGATGGCAGTCGATGTCTATATAGCCGCCGTTCTGCCTGGTACTACCGATCTCCTCTTCTACCCCACGTTCGGGACCACGCCCACGCCGATCAATTTGACTTTGGCGGCCCACAGCGAGTTCGGGCCCTTCTACTTCTTCGAATTCCCGATCGAGTCGCATCTTCCTATCGGTGAGTATATCTTCTACGGGGCGATAGTATCGCCGGGGACGCAATACGAGTTCTTATCAGAGCTCGAGATGCTGACGTTTGACTATGCTGGGGATGGGAAAGCATATTAGACGGGTATGATGAGAGAGGAGCAATAAACATGACAGTCAAAGAGCAAGTTCTGGATGCGGTAAACGAACTTCCACCGGATGTCTCATTTGAAGACGTTATGGAACGCCTCTATCTCCTCTATAAAATAGAGCGAGGCATTGCACAAGCAGACGCCGGAGAAACTGTCTCGAATGAGGAAGCCAAGAAGCGAATGGCCAGATGGTTGACTTGATATGGACATCTCAAGCGCTGGATGACCTCGACTCAGTATGTCTTTATATTGCTAGAGATTCCCCTCATTATGCCAACGTGTTCGCTCGAAGGGCATTCGAAGTGGCGGATCGACTTCAGCGTTTTCCATTCTCTGGCAGGATCGTCCCCGAGACAGCCAACAGGTACATCAGGGAGTTGATCATAGGCAATTATAGGCTCATATATAGAGTAGGCGATGAACTGGTTGAGATTCTGACAGTCCATCACGGCGCCAGAGAATTGGGGCCACTTCCAGGGAGTTCTCCTCATGAATAGCTTGGGACCCCCCCATGGGAGCGCATCATGAACGCCATCGAGTTTCGGAACGTATCCGAGAAGTACACGCTTCGCCGAGGCCATGCCGCCAGTTTGAAGTCGGTCCTTTTGAGTTTCGGCAGGGGCGTCGAGGGCTCGAAGGAGACGTTCTGGGCGTTGAAGGACCTGAGCCTATCAGTGCCTGAGGGCTCCGTGGTCGGCATCATCGGTGAGAACGGGGCAGGGAAGAGCACTCTACTGAAGCTCGCGACGGGGATCATCGAGCCGGATTCCGGCGAGGTCGAGGTCAGGGGGCGCGTATCTGCCCTTCTGGAGCTCGGTGCAGGCTTTCATCCAGAACTGACTGGCCGGGAGAACGTTTTCTTGAACGGCTCTATCCTCGGCCTCAAGCGGCGTGAGATCATCG
Organism: Candidatus Coatesiibacteriota bacterium; assembly: GCA_016929465.1. Taxonomy (GTDB): domain Bacteria; phylum B130-G9; class B130-G9; order B130-G9; family B130-G9; genus JAFGIT01. The sequence goes on from JAFGIT010000381.1 coordinate 5,686, forward strand.
ACTGCTTCGACAGGATCGTCGAGTTCTCGGAGCTCGAGGAGTTCATCGACATGCCGGTCAAGTCGTA
>JAFGIT010000382.1 GCA_016929465.1 Candidatus Coatesiibacteriota bacterium
ATAAGTCATCTTGCCAGGGGATTGGCGAATGACGTGTACTCGATGCATACCACCTGTAGGGGCTGGCCTTGTGCCTGCCGGAAGATATAGATGGACGGGGACAAGCCACCGCCCCTACGCGAGACAAAATCCGACTTATGTTACGGCCTCCACGAATCGCCCAATCTCTATTGATTCCCTTACCAGATTGCCTTGAATGCGGCGCTGATGCCCTCAAGGGCGGTTCGTTAACCGCCCCTACACGAAGGGAATCCCGACCCTTTAGACAGCCTCTATCATTGCAGGGCTATTTCTGTCCGCCCATGTTCCTCAGGATTGTAAATGCATCGAGCGCATAGCCCCAGAGGGTGGAGGGGCGCCTGGCCATGCGGAGTTTTTTGAGGATGAAGGATGGGCGGAAGTAGAAGCTGCGGACCGCTTTATTCCGAAGCCGCCAGACCTGCTCCTTGGAGAGTTTCTCCGTTGCGATTGCGGTGAATGCGCCGCCGTCGAACTGGGTGTCCTCATCGGTGATGTAGCCCGCCTCTATGGCGTCTTCACGGAGCTTCGTCCCGATGTAGGGGTCCACCGTTGCGAACGATGCGAAATCGCAGTCGAGCTCCTTCGCGAACTCGATTGTGCTGTTGATGGTCTGTTCTGTCTCTCCGGGAAGGCCGATCAAAAAGAAGCCTATCGTCCGTATGCTGTGCTTCTTGCAGAGGCGGAATCCCTCCCTGATCACGTCGGTCGTCATGCCCTTTGCGTATTTCTCCAGGATGGTGTCGTCGCCGCTCTCGACGCCCAGTTGGATTGCGTGGCAGCCGGCCTCCTTCAAGAGCCGGCAGAGGTCGTCATCGAGGGTATCGACGCGATTGATGCAGTCGAAGCTGAACTGCTTATCCAAGGAGATGATCCCCGAGAGCAGCTCAGTCGCCTTCTTCTTTCCGACGATCATGTTGTAGTCCACAAAATGAAGCTCATTCACGCCGATGCTGTCGAGGTAGAGCAGCTCCTCCTTGACGCTCTCTACGCTACGGATTCGATATGTTCTGAGCTGGTTGCTGCAGAACGTGCAGGAGAAGGGGCAGCCAAGGCTCGCAATCATCGTTGCCATTGGCGATCCTTGTGCCCACGGCAGGCGGTATCGCTTCAAGGGGAATAGATCGTGGCGCGGCGGAGGGTATGAAAACTCATCCCTGTTCCCTTTATCCTGAGTAGAGATCACCTCGCTATCGGGACCACGGAAGATAACATCCCTAACATCGTCGAATCTGCCCTCCAGGTAAGCGATCAGACCGTCAGAGGTGAAGTCAGTGAGTATCGCATCCAGGAAGGGGCTTTCCTGAAGGACCTTCTCGCCCATCTCGAGGAGGAAGCCACCGCTTGCGATCATTTTGGCGCCAGTCCTTTCTTTGAGTCTTTTCAGGAAATCGAAGTCGGTCTTCCATGAGCAAGAGGCGGTGATGAAGAAGACCGCATCTGGTTTTATCTCAGCAGCCCGACTCGATACCGCATCCTCGTCGAGCCGTTCGATGATCGCGTCGATCACGGACACGTCCTGCCGGGTGGAGAGGATCCCACTTTGAATGGCGAGGTCTATCGGCTGCCAGTAGGCGTTCGCCTTTGCCGTGCCAGTGCAGTAATTCGCGCGCATGTAAAGCCTGTCACCAGGCGGATTCAAGAGCAATATCTTCATCTGGGTCGATCCCCGGCTATTCGCCACAATTAACGCTCCATCGATAATTCATTGGCCTATTAGGCGGATATTAATCGTGCCCTAGTCTATGTCAAAGTCAAATGTGTCAATCATGGCCGACTGAGACGGGCGGATACATGGACCTGGATGGAGATCATGGACTGAATGGACACGATGGACCTGACTATATTTATCACTCCTGCCATATCGAATTGGATTGATCCCGTCGGCATAGAGTGGTTATCTATGGCTGCTACAGATGCCATCCAAAGCTATACTGGGAGCACGAGATGAGATGCGTTCATTGTGGAACTGAATTACCTGAGGGTGCGAAGTTCTGCTTTGAGTGCGGAGCCAAGCAGACGCCGCAGAGTCAGCTTATATTCAGCGACGCTGAAATAGCCGATATCAGGGCGCAATTCGAGACCGATGAATACGCGTCCCGACTTCGGGACCTCGCCCGTGAAGGTCTATCCATCGAGCGCAGAGAGATCGCTGTGATGTTCCTTGATGTCTCTGGGTTCACGCGGATGTCAACGCTGCTTTCACGAGAGCAGCTTCGGGGCATCATGCACGACGTCTATTCGGTCATGACGGAGGGGATCACGAAGTTCGGCGGCTATATCGACAAATTCCTGGGCGACGAGGTGATGGCTCTCTTTGGGGCGCCGATTGCGCTCGAGCATCCCTGTGACAGGGCGATAACCGTCGCGAGCGAGATCGCGATCGGCATGGGTGGTGTGAATCACCGCTTCAAAGACGAGCTGCCGCACCCCCTATCGATACATGCCGGAATTGCATTTGGCGAGGTCGAGGCGGGCCGATTTGGGATATCCTCGAAGCTCGAATACACTGTCCTCGGCGAGGCTGTCAATCTCGCCAAACGGCTAACAGACGCGGCTCCCTCGGGCTCTGTCTTCGTCTGCGAACGAACGAAGAGCAGGACTTCTGACCGCTTCGAGTTCGAGAGCCTCGGCGAGCTGCGGCTCGAGGGTATCGAGACGCCGGTCCGGCCTTTTCGGGCACTTGGCCCGAAGGTTGCCCTCACGGAGCGCCCGAGGTTCGGCCACCTCGATGCCCCGATGGTCGCAAGAGACGCGGAGCTGGATGAGCTCAAGTCAGCCCTCGATGACCTTATTCGCTGCTATCCGAGTCCGGTGCCCTGTGCTCCGGGAGGTCGCATGTATGAGGATGCCTCGCACATCATAGGGATCGTGGGTGAGGCAGGCATCGGGAAATCACGCCTGAAGCGAGAATTCAAACGGCATCTTCGAATTAGGCTGGGGGATGACGGGGCGAATTGGCTGCCCGGCAGCGCCTGGAGCATAGGCCACACTCCGCTCTATTGGTCATTAAAGACGACCATCGCGGCGGGCTCAGGGTTTGACATAACCGCGCCACAAGAGGTCATCCACAGCAGCATTCTCGACATCCCGATTCCGCCGGAGGAGAGGGATGAAGTCCTGCCTTACATTCTTCATCTGTACGGGGTGGATGGAGAAGCCAGTCCGCTAGCCAGGATGGATGCTAAGACGGTCAAAGAGAACCTATGGGTGGCCGTCCGACGGCTTTATGCCCACTGGGCAGAGAAGAAGCCCACGATCCTTGTATTCGAGGATGTTCAGTGGGCTGATGCCGGCACCATAGACTTCATCAACTACCTGGCGGAATTCATGGCTGACTTCCCCGTGCTGATTGTCCTTATCCATCGGCCCGATTTCACTCCTGATTTCGCAAAAAATCCGAGGGCATCATTCAAACAGATCAGATTGAATGCGCTCCCTCCAAAAGCGGAAAGGGAACTTTTGGAAACATACATCCATTCTGGACCGAAGGAGCAGCTGCTCGTCAGAAAGCTGCTTAAGCGCACCGAGGGCAACCCGCTATTTCTGGAGGAGATGGTCCACCTCATGCTCGAGCAGGGCAGGTTGGAGGAACGAGAAGGCAAGCTCCATCTGACGCAGGATGTCGAGCGGATGCCCCTTCCTACCAGGCTTTCAGAGGTTCTATCCGAGCGCTTCGATACTCTCTCGAAGCGAGATAAGAGCGTCGCATACTGCGCCGCGGCTATCGGGCACGCCTTCCCATATCGACTCCTG
>JAFGIT010000383.1 GCA_016929465.1 Candidatus Coatesiibacteriota bacterium
AGCTATTCCGACGTGCTTTTAGGCGACATTTACTATTTGGATGTGGCCAATCCGGTCGATTCCATCGGCGAGGCTTGGTTAATCTACAACATCGTGGAAAGCAGTAATAGGCCAACAATCGAACTTGACGGCATGGGTATCTGCACCTATGCCTCCATTACCTGCATCCTTGGCGAACAACAGCAGGATTACTTCAGCTGCTCAATGAGTTGGGCGGCTGACATGTTCAATTCCGGCATGGCGACGCACGAGGACTTCGTCATCGGCGCCAGCCTGTGGGATGACACCAGCGAAGTGGATGTAGGCCGTGCCTATCTGTTTCTTGGGGCGGCAAGTTTTTCCGATACGGAATATGCCACAGACGGCAGTGTCATAGTCTTCACGGGAGAGAATGAGTATGACCATTTCGGATGTGCGTCAACTTCGCTCGATCCAATCGAACTCGGAACAAACGCTGTGGTCGTCGGAGCAAGCTGGTATGACAAGAGCTCCGCAGGCAGCATAGCCCGTAACAACTGCGGGCGCGCGTATATCTTCTTTGAGAGCTCGACGCTTGCCAGCATCTCGGCAGTCAACGCGGATATCATCATCACAGGAGAGGATGATGACAATTTCTTCGGGTGTTCAATGGCATCTGGTGACTTCATCTCGGGTGGCGGGATCGATCTCGCAGTGGGCGCCTATGGTTATGACCGCTACAAAGGGCGCGTCTATGTCTTCAGCGCGGCGACATTGCTCAGCGACTCGGACGGCCTAGTGGAAGCATCGGAAGCAACGCTAAAATTCACAGGTGAGAACGCGCTCGACATGTTCGGAGCCAGTTTGGATTGCGCAGACGAGTTCTTTAATGGCAGTTCTCGTGATGCATTGCTTGTTGGTGCACCAGGATATTCCACTGGTTCTACGATCCAATCGGGCAAAATCTACGTCTATGACATGGATGATAGCCCGCCGACTGGCGTTGATTATTTCGCATACGGTATTACTGACGTGGCTCGAGTCGGCACTTCTGTTACGGGACTCGGTGATTTGAATGGTCAGTTGCCTTCCCGAGACGAGATAGCCTTCAATGGTGATGGTATCGTGCGCATTCACGATGAGCAGTAGAAAGGGAGGTGAGACGAGATGAAGAAACAAATGGGACGGCGAAAAATCAGGCTCAACACCTTTAAGCATGTAAGCCTTCTTATTCTGATAGGTGCATTTGCGGCCTTGCTATTCTCGGATATAGGTTACACCTGCGAGAAAGAGGCGCTTAGTGCCTGCAGAACAGCATGGCTCAATTCACAACGTCTGGGCAGCAGATCGAGCCCGCCCTCGGGCGTAACGGTCCAGACTGGATTTCCCATCGTGACTTCAGACGTTCACTGCGCCGCAGGTGTGATGTATGACCTTGACGGCGACGGAAATCATGAGGCGATTTTTGGAACGGCAATGAGCCCTCGAACAGGGAATCTGCATTGGGCATTTGATGCAGTCTGGGCAACCAAGGGCGACGGTAAATGCCCGGACGGCTGGCCAATCACAGTACCTTCTCATGTGTGCAGCGGCCCGGCAGTCGGGAATATTACAGGCACAAGTGATGTAGAGGTTGTTTTCGGATCAAACCAAGATCCGGGAGACACAGCATACAAGCCTGACCATAAGGTCTATGCCGCCGCCAATGACGGGAGTACGATCAGTGGCTTTCCCGTGAGTTTGTCAAAAGGAAAGGCAATGGCCATCCCCACACTCGCCAATCTCGACCAGGATGGCGCGCTAGAGATACTCATCGGCACAGCGGGGTATTACGTGGATACAGGTTCAATTAGAACCCGATATGAGGGTCGTATCGTCGGCATTGATGGCGATGGTTCGATTCTGTCAGCTTGGAATATCACCGCTACAAATGCCTCTATAATGTGCTCAGCGGCCATTGGGGACCTCTACGAATCAAATGGAAGCTATAGCGGACATGAGGTCGTGTTTCTCGTGACCAGGTTCGATAATCCAACCGGTCTCGAGACAGCCCCCACCCTTTGGCAGGAGATATGGATATACGACAGTAGTGGAAACAGGATAATCAACTACGACATTGGAAATGAAAATGATAGTAAGGTTGACGGCTTTGGCGTTGCATCACCAGCGATAGGGCAGATATTCTCCTATGGCAATAATGACATAAAGAGCAACCTGGTCGTGTTGACCGAAAACAAGACTGTATCAGGTACCCAGGACGGTGAGATCCAAATATACCACATCGCGCCAACCGGGAGCACGATCGAACTAGTCCTCGACTGGTCCACCGAGGCAACAGTGCAAACAGTGGACACATTCAAAGCCTCTCCCGCAATCGCGGACATCGACAACGACGGTGATAATGAGGTCGTGGCATATACTAAGAAAGGCACGCTATACGTGGCAGATCCGTCAGGTGGTACGATAAACCTTTACGGAACACAGCTGGTAACCGGTGCGTGGACGAGTTACCCATGCTCGGACATGAAAGTACCAGGCCCAATTTTGATCAACGTCGGGACAGATTCGACCTTGGAGATCATTTTAGCCACTCTTCCGGCAACGCTCGGCGGAACATCGTATATAAAGGTGATCGAGTATGACGGCTCAAGCTGGCCTGCTTTCTCTACTGCTTTCTCAATAGAGCTGGACGCTTATCCAGTCGCCACGATTTGCGCCGGGGATATGGACAGTGACAGTAAGGTTGAAGTGATCGCTCAGGCTTACAATGTGGGCGGCCTCGTCTGGTGCTACGAGTTTGACGATTCAACGTATTCCAGCACATGCTGGCCATGCGAGTGTGGCGATCCGCAACGGACAGGCTGTGCGGACTGAATTCGAGCGGCGGCCTTACGCGATAGAGATTTCAGGGGGGCGGCACCTTCGCCGCCCCTGCTTGTCCTTGATTTTTACCGCGCTGATTGCTCTTGTGCTCTGCTCATCCCTCAACCTGAGTTGCGCCCATCGGCCCATGTATAATCCGGATTACATGACAGCCGAGGAGTTCGACATTGTCGCACGCGAAGTCCTCGCTCCGCTCTATCCCCTTCTCGCAAGACAGATTCTGATGGACTATGGGATAACGTTCGGCGAATGCCTAGACGTTGGAGGTGGAGCCGGATATCTGGCGATTGAGCTCGCGCAACGCTCTGGTCTCAACCTGACCGTCCTGGACATAGATCCTGAAGCCATCGAGATAGCCAAGCGGCGGATCGCGGAGGCGAACCTCGATGATAGGATCAAGACGGTGGTCGCTGATGCAGCCTCAATACCATTTCCCGATAGTTCCTTCGCGCTTGTTGTCAGTCGCGGCTCCTTCCCCTTTTGGGAGGACAAGGTGAGTGGATTTCGGGAGGTCCATCGCGTGCTGAAACCGGGCGGCATAGGATATATTGGTGGTGGCTTTGGTCAGATGCTTCCTGTGGCCGAACGAGCAAGAATAGTCGAAACACTTCGCAAAAGAGTGCCTGGTCTGAATGCCGGCTACATACCGAGGCTGGAATTGGCCAAGATACTGCACAAGGCCGGCATCGAGGATTATGCGATTCTGCGGGACGCGCCGCCGGATCTGACCTGTCCGTGCCAAATCTGGGTAGAGATACACAAGCATTGATGCGCGAATTGCGCTTGCCGTGGCGTGTGCGGGAGGCGCACCAGCTCGTGCATCGCGCGGAATAGGAAGGGCGGGGGCAAGCCCCGCCCCTACATGTGGTAT
>JAFGIT010000384.1 GCA_016929465.1 Candidatus Coatesiibacteriota bacterium
ACCATGTCCTCCGCCTCGAGCACATCGATGAGATCAGGGCCGCGCTCAGTCTCGAGCCACGAACGGTTGTGCCCTGCATCCTCGAGCCTCTCCCAGACCTCCATCGAATGCCTATACCAGCCCTTCCGCCGGTATAGTATCCTTAGGGCGATATCCTCTTGCTCGGGTCTGCGGAATATCGGGGAGAGCGTTTGCAGTAACTCGATCTGCTCGTTGACGGTGAATTTCGCAACCCGCCTCACTACGGTTATGATCTGGCCCCGGTCCTCAAACCGGGCGACCATGCGGAAGTTGCGGCTGAAGAGGTCGGGCGGCGATTGCAGGTAATCCCGGACACCCCTTGTCTGGCTGTCGTTCAGGCCGCCTATCTGGGGATGCGGATCGAAGTCTGTCTCCCAAGACATCGACAGGAAAGGGCCGGTTCTCGTGACGATATAGTCGCTTTCGACGAGCCGCCAGAAGAACTCGTCCGCCGCCAATGAATTGAAGAGCATTCGCTTCCCTTTCATGATCGACTCGAAGGTGCACCAGATCGCCATCAACTCGGGGGGCTTGGGGAGCACCGCAATCGTCGGCGGCCCAGACTTCGGCGACCAATCATCCTCTACTGCGCGCATTATTTCGGAGATGCCCCAGTCGCTATCCTCGGGAAAGATCGGGGCGATTCGGCTCTCGAAGAAGGACCTTTTCAGCGACGACGCGATGAAGTCATACGGCACCACCGATTGCGCGAACACCACAACGCCCGCGACCGCAGCCGATACCATTAGCAAGGCTCTCACCCTCGAAAGCGGGATGCTCGAGAGCCCCATCGAGAGGACGAGGGCGATGGCCGGGTATGCAGGGACAATATACCTCGGCCACAAGGGCCGCATAAACGAGAGACCGACATAAGCGCCACCAATCCAAAGGAGCGGCATCGCTGTAATTCTCAGCTGGCGGCGAGCGACGAGAACAATCGCAGCCAAAACCACCAATACAGCAAGTGAGGGCGTCACACCGTCCATGAGCCGGACCGCGTAGAAAGTCAGGCTGTGTATCGATAAGTAGCCCTCGCCATAAAATTCGCCATAAATATCTTTGTTGTAGCGCCAGAGCTCCATTATGTCCTTTAAGTGAGACAGATACCACGGGAGGGCAACCGACGAAGCCACGCCAATCGCGATAATGGCGTTGCGGATCCGTTTCGCTACGTCGGACCTCGACACATTTCCCAGAAGCGTCCACAGGAATGACACGGCAACGAAAAGCACAAATGTCCATTTGACCAGCAGGCCTATCCCCATCGCTATGCCAAGAACCATAGCCCATGGAGCGCTCCTGAGACCCTTGCTCCGGACCAGGGCGAATATGCAGATCGTCACGAAGAGAGTCAGCATCATCGAGAGGTTGGGATAGCGAGATGCGGCAAGCACCGCAGGAAAACAGCCGACGGCGAACGTCGCCATCAGGGCGGGGAAGTAGCTTTCAGGAAAAAGAGACCTCGCGGTCGCAAAAACGAAGATGAGCGTGACTGCGAATAGAACTGCCGATAGGGAACAGGCGGTGTTCTTGCTGATGCCGAACACTCGATATGCCGATGAGAGTGCGTAAGCGTGGGCGGGGGGATACGAGCTAAGATAGGGTTCTGTTGATTTGGTCAGGTCCACTGCAAAGCGGGGTGCATCTGGCACCAGCTCGAGTGCCGCGAGGCTGTGCCTTACACAGTCCTGGCCAAAGGGCGGCCTCTCGTCATACGCTATCCAGAAGACGCTTGCGCCGACTTGGACTGCGATGATCAGCGCAAGAAGCCACAACGCTCTTCGCTGAGTCATCTTCCGAACACCTTAATCCGCCGACAGATTCGCGTCGCGCCTGGCAATGAGCTTTCTCAACAGGCCCATGTCATTCCTCTCGATCCCCTTGAAGACCAAAAGGCCCACGACAAAGACGGCAAGCGTCAGAAGGCAGGCAATCTCGGGGGTCCATCCCCGAACAAACCAGAACGCAACAGCACCGAGAAGGCCGGCCGGCGCAACGCGACTGATGTAGCGGAGCATCCGAAAGGTCGGAAGTGGGTCTCTAACGAATCGAGCGCTCATTGCCATTAAAAGGACCTGGGTGATGATGGTTGCGATCGCTGCCCCTTTATAGCTCAGGACCGGAATCAGTGCGTAGTTGAGCACAACATTCAGCAGCGTGCAGAAAGCTGCGGCGACAACATTTTTTTTCTGGCGTCCGCTCGCTACGAGCAGATAGATTAGGACATAATCGACATATATTAGGGGCACCGTCCATATAAGAATCTGTAGGGCCATCTCGGAATCGGCGCCGAAATCCTTACCGAAGAGAGAGATCATTCGCCCAGCAAGGGTCACCAATATGAATGATATGAAGAATCCCGTCGCGAAGAGAAGGCGGACAAGATTGCCGGAGACAATCACCAGATTGTCTTTGTCCTTTGTGAACTGGGTGGCGAAATAAGGCATGATTACCATGGCCGCAGCCCCCGGAAGCAGCATCGTGAACTCCAGGATGCGAAACGCCGCCACATACCACCCCGCAATCTCGTCGGTCGTGAGTCCCTTGAGCATCAAAACGTCCATGTGGAAATAGACAAAAGAGAAGAACATGGCGAACATTAGCGGGACCGCTTCGAAGAAGAGATGCCGAACTCTTCCTGTTCCAAGGCTCGGAAACGGTCGGATATTGAACTTCCAGAATACAATCGCTGATGTGACTATTAACGAAACCGCCGCTGCACTCGCATACGAGATCGCCACCACAAACACATTTCTGAACTCGAGCACAAGGACGATGCCAAGCAGCGCTCCCAGCGCTCGATGCCCCAGGTTGACCGCCGCATCATACGCCAGCTTCTGCCGCTCTACATAGACTGCGTTGATGAGGTCGATCGCCGAGTTCAGGACCCAATAGATCGCGAAAAATGCTATCGACGCGATGCCCTCTGCT
>JAFGIT010000385.1 GCA_016929465.1 Candidatus Coatesiibacteriota bacterium
ATGGGAATATCGTCTCTATAAGAAATGCTCTATACGACCGAGGTGTGCTCAAGACCTATCGCGCCAAATGCCCCATAATATGCGTCGGCAATATCACAACCGGCGGGAGCGGCAAGACCCCTGCCGTGATTATGCTCTGCGAATTGCTGCGAAGCATGGGAAAGCGAGTGGTCATCATATCGCGCGGATACGGCCGCGCCACGCGGGGGCTACGCATCCTCGATCCCGAGGCTCGCGAGGGAATTGATGCGTCTAAGGCGCACCGCACCTTCGGCGATGAGGCCATCCTCCTTGCTAATCGCCTGCGCGAGGTGCCGATAGTCCTATCGGAGGACCGTGTGGAGGCCGCAAAAGCGGCATTCGATAAATTCAGGCCAGACTGCCTCGTGATGGATGACGGCTTCGGACACAGGCGGCTTGCGAGAGACCTCGATATTCTCCTATTCGACGCCAGGCATCCTTTTGCCAACGGTCGCCTTCTCCCCTGCGGGATGCTACGGGAGCCTCTCTGGGCAATTGCAAGAGCCGAAGCAACGATAATAACGCGCACTGAATGCTGCAGCGAGGATGAGATCCTAGCAACTGAAAACGCTGTCAGAGAACGTTCCGATGGTATAGCAGTTCTTCACTCTACGCATACCATCTCATCTCTCTCGAGGCTTTCTGACCGCCAGGAATTCCCACCCAGCATGCTCAAGCGAAGGAAGGTTCTCGCCTTCTGTGGGATCGCCAAGCCAGAGAGCTTCTTCTCTACTCTATCCTCGCTTGACGCAGTCGTCGATGGCATCCGCTTCGCAGACCACCACACCTACACAGCGTCCGACCTCTCCGACCTCCTGTCACGGTTGGCCTCCGGAGGCTATGATTTCCTAATCACAACCGAGAAGGATGCCACCAAATTGGTCGGACTCCGTCCCGAGCAGGCCGAAAAGGTATTCATTCTGAGCGTCTCGCTCTCCCTCGACTCCGTCGAGGCGATCGAAGCGCTGAAAGGAATCCTGGAGCACTCCTTGAGCTCCTTGTCAGGACATTGAACCTTCAACAGCGCTTTTGAGGACTTCTTGACCGAAGCGGTCATTGCCGGATCCTGTTTCCCCGAGGCGGGAAGCTCCGCTGTAGTTAGCTCGGTCGTCCTGCACCGATTAGGAGTGCATTGAGGTTCGAGGGGACTCGCCACCATACACTATCGCGGCGCTCCCATCGTTCATTTATGACGTTCGTCAGGGTGGTGGGAATCAATGGAATTGTGTACTCCAGCCAGACCTTCACCTCGGCACGCACGAGGTCTCGTTTGATCTCGAGCTCTCGTATCTCAAAGCGAATAACGCTGACCTGGGCATCGACCGGGTCCTGTCTGTCGGTGGATTCCTTACCTTTCGGCCCGGCATTCGGAATGGAGGCACAGCATGTCTCGGTATCCTGCCAGGCTCGTCCATCTACCCGAGCCTGCCAGTAGGAATTGACGCAGGCCTTGAGCGAGTCGTAAGCATCCTGATGGGGATCACCATCGCCCTCGCACCCGGTCTGTATGAGAGCCACCAAGAATAAGAAAAGGAGGGAACCGGCAAGAGCCGATCCCCTCCTCAATAGATTATCGAATGTCATTCGCGCTTCGCGTTATGACCCTATGCTCATCCAAGCCTCGGCCGGGTCACCCATGAAGGTGTACTCGCTACCTGGCTCCACGAACGCCGCGAACCAGCGGTACTGACCTGTCTCGAGGCCGGCATCCGGTATCGTGAACGTGAAGAGCATGGTCGGATCCAGATGGCCTGGCGGGAGCGCCCCAGAATAATATGGGCTTGCAACGCCCCAGGTGTATCCGGCAAATCCGCTAACGAACACCAATGGTCCGCCGTTCGGCAGCTGCACGACGAGATAGAAGTCAACGTCAACCTCGGTCTGCGAGTTGTTCGTGTAACCGACACTCACCATGACTGTGTCGCCCGGAGTGAACATGTAATGGTTGAGTTCGAGCTCCAGCTCCAGCGTCGCCATCGTCCATGCGGTCGAGGCGAGCTCGGAGATGTTGCCCACATTATCCATCACATAGTATGCGACTTCGTAGTTGCCAGGCCCTGCGATGCTGTAGGTGCCGGTCCAGTAGCCGCCAACCTGCCGGTGCAGGGACACAGGTATCGGGGTCGAAGCGCCGGTGAACGGCTCGCCGCCTGGCTCGTAACCACCAATTCCACTTGGCATTATAAGAGCATAAGCCTGCGAAACCATCACGTCATCCTCGGCCTCGAGCCAGAGATCGATTGTCGTCGGGGTCGCGCCGCAATCTGCCAACGTCGTCCCTTCTGCGTAATCGATAACCACTGGCGCCATGTCGCCGCGGATTGTCCAGCTGCCCACGCTCATCGTCGGAGCATTATCGGAGACATCGAACAGCATCGGCTCCTGAGGACCATGGAGAACCTTGGTCGAGTCATACGCCATATCGAATGCCTCTTCCACGTTCTTGTCAGAGGCAATCGCCGAGAAGAACTCTGCAACGAATAGGTCGCCGTGAGTATTCCCCGGATACGTATAGCCATCTGGCTCGGCCGCCGTGCTGATGAAGACGCTGTCCGGAGTCATGGACAGGTACTCGGCG
>JAFGIT010000386.1 GCA_016929465.1 Candidatus Coatesiibacteriota bacterium
GCTTATCGGATCATTCTTCTGGTACATCGTTCGCGAGGGCTTCAGGAGCAAGAAGCTGATGCGGGAGCTCGACGAGCACGAGGCGCAGCTCGAGCAGCGTCGGGTAAATCTTCTGAATGGCCTTTTGGGCGCCTTTCTCGGGCTTGCGGGTCATTGCGTGTTCATGTTCCCACTCCATATCGTTCCATCGTCGGTTATAGGTATATTCGTGATCGCCATGGCATGCGCCGCAGCCCGGATGCCGAGGAAGGCATTCGACCTCGTCGGGCCCAAAGAAAAGGGTGCGTTGTTCGACAGGGAGGATTACTACCCGTTCATCATCTCAGTTTTTCTCCTGGGTGGACTCATTGCGTTGCCAACGCTGTGGTCCGAGCCTGATCGAATTGATATGACATACAAGCAGGCGCTTCCGTGGGCACTCGGTGCATGTCTAGTTTTCCTGGCGGGATTCAGGACCAATGGCACAATATCGCTGATCAGAACTGCCCCGGCTGTTCTCGCGATGGCGGCAGTGGTGTGGTTGTTCACGAAAGACAGCGGAATTCCTGTGCAGGCCCTAATCGCATTTGCGGTGTTTGCGATATTTGCGCTTCTGATCTGCGGTTATATTGGCATCGGCCTTGGAAGAGTCATCAAGCGCGAAATGGGGACCTGATCCATGGCATTCGATAAGAAGGACCTCATTGGATTGGATTTGAGGAATAGACATTGAAGAGAATTCTCCAGATTGCGGTGATTATCCTTTCTGGTTGGCTCTGTGTCACGGCTGTGAGGCCTTTCTTGACACAGGTCGATCTCGAATGGGGCAAACGCGGAATGGACCAGGCTGTTCAGATGAGCAATTACGCCCAGAAAAACAAGAAGCCGATAACAGCCGCTCTCAGGGTTCTCAATGAAGCGGAGAAGCGTCTCGAAACCGCGAAGCGAATAACCCTCGGCGACGGACAGGTCTGGCTCTTTCTCGCCCATATCACTAATTTCGAGCTCGAACTGAACAAGGATATCTCGAAATCTCGTGAGAAGAGCCTGCAGGAGCAGATAATATCCATAGTGGACGAGGCCCAGAGCTTCTATATCGACAACATGATGTTCCTGCGCCGGGCTTTAGCCTATGCCAGGCTCAATAAGATGCTAGAGGCCATCAAGGACCTCGAACTGGCGCTATATTACTACTCCACCTGGTCACAGGCCACCAGGCCACTGGTATCGATCTACATGCAGGAGGTCACGCGCCAGAATACGAAGGAGCCGGTGAGAATACTGCGGGCAATGGAACGGCTCGCTGACCGTTTTACGGACAACTATGACGCGGTGCTTCATCTCGGCAAGATCTACCTGAGCCGGAAGAGGGCGGAAGAGGCTCGGCTGTGCTTCGATGAAGCTGGGCAAAGGAAAGCTGGAAATGTCGAGATAGGCAAGCTGATTGCCCAGTCATATTTGCAGGAGCAAAATGCGACACAGAGCGTCTGGGAGCTCTGCAAGACGCTCTACTTCTCGAGGAGTACTAAAAGCAAGGAACTCAATCCCATAATCGGGTCGATAAGACAATTCCTCCGCCAGAATCCCAACAATCCCGACGCCTACTTCATCATGGGCGCTGTTCAGCAGGACCGCCTGGCGGACTTCAACGCAGCGAAGCGAGACCTGATAAATTCATACAAAGCCCGCAACACCCACTTCGAGACCGTCAAGAGACTCGCCGAGGTTTCCGAGCGTCTGGGAGAGAAGGAAGAGGCCGCGAAGTGGCGAGGAGTTGCAGACGTGATGCTTGCTCATTCAAAGCCCATCGAGCTCAAGCTCAAAACGGGCCGGAAGAGAGAAGCGCACTGTCTGTTCGTCGCTAACGCCGATGAGATTCCCGTGGTGATTGGCAAGGTCGAGCCCGACAAGGATGCTTCGAGCGGGAAGGCCATCAAGCTGAGTAAGAATAATGGTCAATCCGTACCGATCGCTTTGAATTGTCCCCCTCTTCCCGCAGGCGTTTATGAGCTGAGTATCAGGCTGAAGGTGGATAAGATTCTGGATAGACCTCGGGCAAAACTGGCGAAGATCTGGTTGGACGGAGACAGTGTGTCTCGGCCGGGCTCAATCAGGAAGGCCAATCAGTTCATATATGCCGGTGATTTCAAAAAGGCGGACGATTACGTCGATTTCACCTTGGAGTTCTACCATCCGGGGCTCGTTGATTATCAGATATGGATGGAATATTGGGCTGCCTGCGACATGTCAATCGATCGAGTCACGGTTGGCTTTGTGGAAGATTGACGTTCGATAGGCCCGTTTTGGGAGGATTTTCGAATGAAGATCAAATGGCTCGGACATGCAGCTTTTTCGATAACGGCAAGCGATGGGACAGCTATTCTGACAGACCCCTATAGGCCCGGCGCATTCGACGGTGCAATCGCCTATGGCCCGATAAAGGACCGCTTCGATATAGCAACGGTAAGCCATAGGCACGCCGATCACGACGGAGTCGATGGACTCGCGGGCAAGCCGACCGTGATCGACAAGCCCGGTCGAACCGAGGTCAAGGGAATCGAGATCGAGGGAATTCCAACCTTCCATGATAGGGCCGGCGGATCACAGCGGGGCAAGAACGTGGTCTTCTGCTTTGCCGTGGACGGGATGAAGGTCTGTCACCTGGGTGACCTTGGCCACATCCCGGATGAGGCAACAATCGCCAAGTTGAAGGGCGTCGATGTGCTTCTTGCACCCGTCGGAGGGACCTTCACGATCGATGCGGATGAGGCCTGGCAACTGGTCAAGAAGCTCAATCCGAAGGTCGTCATCCCGATGCACTTCAAGACCTCCAAGATCAGTTTTGACCTTGCAGATATCGAGCGATTCACTGCGGGGAAACCGGACGTCGTCCGCAGCGGCTCCTCAGAGATTGAACTCTCGAGTAATAGCCTCCCGAAGGGCCCGCAGATCGTAGTGCTCGAGCACGCGCTTTAGCAGATGTGGATTGGGGGAGATTGCCGGGCAACCTCTCAGGCTATCTCGCGCCTAAGACATCATTCGAAGATCGTGAAGTGGAAAAGACTCGGTTCCCCTATGAGCATGAACTGGTCCGGCGTGGTTAGCGCGGCCGCGAAGATATAGTCCCCAAGAAAGCTGGGGACCGTTAAACGGAGCATTTCATAGGGCCCGAAATCAAATCCGTCCGGAAGAACCGCGCCAGATATCCAGGAGTGGATGCCCTGGCTCAGACCTTCGCCGGTAATTGAGATAACGGCGCCATCGGACAAAACGACTGCGACATACACATCAACAGCGATCTCTGGTCCGGAGTTTTGCGTCTCAATGAATCCGACAAGTGTATCGCCAGGCCGGAATCGACTAGTGTTAAGGAAGCACTCGATCCGAGCGCCTTGGCCAAGCGACGGAGAATAATGATAACCCATATCCACAATGCCGGCGTCAGGGATGCCATCCGTCCTCGTGGTCAAAGTATCTAGGCCGACGCCCATTGCGGTCCCATAGCCGGCATCAATGCACGGGCTATCCTCATCCTGCCCTGCATCCTTGCACGACAAGTAATAGTCGTCGAGAGGACCAGAGGCGAAGAGCGGATTATCCGAGATGTTGCCATCGCCGGTCCAATCCTGAATGCAGCTGTAAATTAGGATAGCATCTTCGTCGCGGAAAAACTGGCTGCCCTCCTCGCCGGCATGATTACCCCATATGATAGCGCCGCTGATGGTACCGCCCCACCAGGCTGAACCGCCACCGCATTCTCCCGCCGAGTTGCCAATAACTGTGCCGTTGCGAATTACGCCATCGCAATAGGAGAACCCACCGCCGTCATAGCCCGCCCAGTTATCGCGAATCATACAATTGGTTGCCGCTAAATAACAGGAGTATAGGCCGCCACCATAATATCCGGCTGAGTTACCCGCGATCTCGCAGCTGCTGATTGTGCAGTCGCACGAAAACAGGCCCCCCCCAGCCCATGCACCGGAATTATCGCTGATTTCACAGCTAGAAATGGTCCCGTCGCAATCGCATAACCCGCCGCCGCCCTGCCAGTCTGCCGAATTGCCCGTGATCAAGCAGCGGTTGATAACGCCGTAGCAGTCATACAATCCACCACCTTGTAGACCGGCTGAATTGGAGATGATAGAGCAATCGACGATAGCGCCATTGAATCTATGCAAACCGCCACCATTCTCTTCCGCCGAATTCCCGCTGATCTCGCAATGCCTGATCGTCCCCCAACAGTGGGCTACACCACCACCGTCGAGTTCCACCGAGTTGCCACTAATCCTGCAGTGGCTTATTGTGGAGTAAAGACAAGAGGCCAGGCCGCCGCCGTGGTAGCCTGCTGAATTGTCGCTGATCGTGCAATGGATCACGGCCCCACAATTATAGATCCCGCCGCCGAATTCCTCTGCCGAGTTTCCCGAAATCATGCAGTGGCTGACTATCCCGTTGCAGTAATAAAGCCCACCACCACCCCATCGAGCGGCATTATCGCTGATCTCACAATATGTAATTGAGCCGTCGCAATCGCACAATCCGCCGCCGCTCGATGCAGAGTTGCTCGTTATCAGGCAGTGGTTGATGAGGCCATCGCAATCATATAGCCCGCCACCGTTTCCCAATCCGACGGAATTTGCGGCAATCACGCAATTGTCAATCAGTCCGTCGCAATAGGCGAGTCCCCCTCCTTCCCATCCTGCTGCATTGCCGGTGATCACACAGCTGCTGATCTTGGCAAGCGTATCGCTTTGAGGCCTGGCCCTCGGTTCCCCACCCAGAATCCCACCGCCATAGCCATACGATGAACTGCCATTCGTGATCGTGAATCCCGCCAGCTCGCAGCTCTCATTCTCAGTGCCGTCAAACCTAACCACGCAGCCATTTTGTCCGCCGTCAATAATAGTCGAGGCTACGACGGCATCGTCCGCAGGCTCCAGCGATCGCAAAGTTATGTTCTTGCCGCAGAAGCGGACGTTCTCGTAGTAGCTGCCGGGGTGGACGACAATCTCATCGCCATTCGCCGCTGCATCGATCGCTTCCTGGATTGCAGCAAAATCCCCGCTCCCATCCTGTCTAACCTGATATGTTACGGCAAATGTCAGCGACGCAGAAAGCACGAAACAGCAGAGCACCAGACCGATAATGAGGGTCCGAGCATTCCCAAGAACGTCGGAATTAATCACACCTAATAGCATTTGATTCATCACAATTCCCCCATATTGAATTCCGGATGAAATGAGCTGCTCGAGCACATTATACATCAATGTTCTGCAGAATAGTCGCCGCATTTAATGAATCCATCTTTGATACTTGGCAGGTCGCCGAACTCCTTGCTGATCCTGTAGAGATAGTCGAGGACGTGATGGCCAGGGATGGCGAGAGGCTTCGTCAAATCGATGGTCTGCACGGGGATTAATTCCACCCGCTGGACTTTCCTATCGACTATCGTCGCCCTTGCCAGGATCCCGATGGACCAGGAATATATCGGCATCGGATAGACGAGGTTGCCGATGCTGAAGAGCACCGGTTTGCCCTCACTCACAGCGATCGGTTGCAGGACGTGTGGGTGGTTGCCAACGACCATGTCTGCTCCGGCGTCGAGCGCCGTCTTTGCCAGGAGTTTTTGCCTCGATGACGGGACAGTGCTGTCCTGACCACCAAAGTGCAGGTTCACGAAGACCAAGTCTGCCTGGCTCTTCGCTTCTCTCACCACCGACTCGATTCTCTCGACGTGTGCCCACGCGCAGCCGGGTCGTCTTTCACCGGCCTCAAAGGAAGTCGGATACACGTCGCAAAAGGCAAGGAAGGCCATCTTGACGCCCCGCACTTCGAGGACCAGGGGCCTATATGCCGCATCTCGATTCTCACCTGCTCCGACCGGCTTGATACCAAGAGCTCTCACGGCCTTAACGGTGTCGAGCACCGAATCCTCGTAGTCAGCGATGTGGTTATTGGCCAGAAAGACCACATCGAACCCGGCGTGTGATAGAGTCTTGCCGGATGCCGGCCTCGCCTTCAGATAGACCGGCTCCTTCAGCCCGGGTGGTGTCGGTTTCGGGGTCTTTTTATTCGATAGGGTAAGAGGTGCTTCCAGGTTTATCGCCGTTACGTCCGCCTTCTGAAGCAGGTCCCGAATTCCGCCGAAGACGTAGTCTTCCCCGTACTCATCTATTCGCTTCTCGACCTCCTGCACGAGCGCCACATCTCCACCGAATATGACGGTTATCGGCTTTCCTTCTTTCGAATTAGAGCCTGTTAAGCCCAAGACAAAGCAGGCGATGGAGCACAGGAGCAGGAGCGAAGTCAGCTGCTCAACCTGTCGCATTTGTCGCTCCCTTCAATCGTGATCGATATCGCTCAGCGTCCCGTCGAAGCTCATTATCGCACACACCTGACGAGATATGAGACCAGGGCAGTATCTCGCCCCATCGCCGCTCTCGCTGAGCGTAGAACTCAGGATTGATGTCCACCATCTTCCGCGCGGCGTGCCAGTCGAAGTCGGTCTCCGCAAGGGCAGAGACAAGGCGTGCAGAGCGACGGTCCCCACGCGATAGAGCGGCCTGCATGAACGCCCATTTGGGGACATCCGCATGCACGGACACCCCGCGCGTCGAGCCCAGGCCGACCTTGACGGCCTTTATGCGGCGTGCGAGCTCGCTCGGATCGAGCATCGCCTCCCACTGCAGAGGCGTCTGCGCTTTGGGAACGAATGAGGCAACCGACACATTTATCAATACATCTCTCTTGCCGAGAGAACGCTCTTTGAGGCCGTGCTTCATCCGCTTCACAAGCGACACGATTTTCTCGACCTCATCCATGGTCTCACCGGGCAGCCCGACCATGAAGTAGAGCTTGAGTGACCTGAAGCCGGCGCTTGCGACCTGGGCCGCTACCTCGATTAGCACATCATCAGAACACTCCTTCGAGATTGCGGCTCTGAGATTCTCATCACCAGACTCTGGTGCGATGGTTATCGTCTGTTGACCTCCCCGCCTGAGTAAATCGAGGACAGCCGCGTCGATCCTATCAGCTCTGAGCGAGGATACGGTGATGCCCATGCCCATACCAAGCAGATTTTCCAGGATTTCAGGCAGATTCGGATGGTCGGCGACCGCTGACCCGAGCAAACCGACCGCCTTGCGATAGGGCTTTATCTCCTTTGCCGCGTAAAGGATATCTTGGGGAGTCATGAATCGAGCGGGTCGATTGCAGTACGAGGCCATGCAGAATCTGCATGCTCTTGGGCAGCCCCTTACGGCCTCGACGAGCCCGACATGGCCGAATTCGGTATCCTCTGTGAAGATGACCGTCCGAGCCGGCTTCAGCGATTCTCTTGCCGTTGCTCTTCTCTCGACACCATTTCTGTCACCTTTCGCTTTGATTGTCGCCACTGTCCCGTCAGGTCCGTATTCGATCGTGAATAGGTTCGGGACATAGACACCATCGATTGCGGACACGCGGTCGAGAAGCTCCGACCTTTCGGCCTTCTCATACTTAGCGGAGAAGAGAACCTCTGCGAGCTCCAGGATTGCGAACTCACCGTCTCCGATGACGAAGGCGTCAACGAATTGTGCGAGTGGTTCGGGATTTGCACTGACCGCGCATCCGCCGGCGACTACGAGCGGCTCCCCGAACGACCTGGCGCCCGCACTCGTCTCGATCCCGCTCATGCTCAAGAACCGAACGAGATTGGGGTAGTCATTTTCGAATGACATCGAGAACGCGATGACATCGAAGCGTGAGGGCAGCTCCCCGCTATCTGCGGAGACGGGCGCCGCCGTCTCTCCCCGCTGGGACCTCTCGGGGATGAAAGCTCGCTCGCAGCGAACAAAATCGAGCGAATTCAGCGCTGCATAGATGGTGTGGAAGCCGAGGTTCGACATCCCAACGAAGTAGCTATTCGGGAAGACGAGCAGGACGTTCAGCTTCCCGCCCGGGTCCTTCCTGATTGCCCCTATCTCGCTGTATTTTTTTCCTATTCCCATTTTCATCCCTGGTCTGCTGGCGAGCCACATCTACATCGGAATCGAGCGCGATCCGAATTGATGAATGTGGCCCTGATGAGCCAATGGCTCACAGTCATTATAGCCGACGAACCAACAAAGGAAATCGGCACTTCGAACGAATGGGGGGCGTAAGGGTGCGACTCGAAATTGTAGGTAGGCCATCTCAAGCTCGTTTGGGGACGATGTCGGCTCGAATAAATATGCTCTCATGCCTTTGAATGCCTCGAAGGGGCATCACATGAGTAGCCGTAGGTGCAGGCCAAAGGCCAAGCCTACGGACCATGAACCGTCATAGAAAAACTTCCTCCGCACGCCAATCGCGAGCGATTGGCGTGCGGAGTAAGAAACAAGGGCTGATTGACGTCCTCTGTACCCCACGCTTCCGCATGGGGCTACCCACGGTCTCGCCCTTATCAGGGCGGCGATCA
>JAFGIT010000387.1 GCA_016929465.1 Candidatus Coatesiibacteriota bacterium
GACGATTCCCGCCCGGTCGAGCGCCAGCACAACGTCCGCGTTTTGAAGGCAGATGTCATGGAATATCTGGTCGTAGGCGCGTTGGATGAAAGTGGAGTAGATCGCAGTTACAGGCTTGAATCCGGATAGCCCCAGCGCTCCCGCGAAGATCAACGAATGCTGCTCCGCGATGCCCACATCGTAGAATCGCTTCGGGAACTTCTCCTCGAAGATGTCGAGCCCCGTGCCCTGGGGCATGGCAGCGGTTATCGCGATTATTCTCTCATCCTGCTCCGCGAGCTTCACCATAGCGCTCCCGAATACGCTCGTATAGGTGCAGGCAGAAGGCGATTTCGGTTCACCAGTCTGTATGTCGTACTTCGGCGCACTATGGAAACTCTCCGGTCTCAATTCCGCCGGAACGAAGCCCTTGCCTTTCTTGGTCACCACGTGAACCAGCACCGGGAACCTCCAGTTCTTGATCCGGCGAAAAGTGTCGATTAGCGTGCGCAGATCGTGGCCCTCAACAGGACCTACATATTCCATCCCCAATTCTTCGAATAACACCCCCGGCACGATCAGGCTCTTTATTCCCTCCTCTACCTTACGAGAGAAGCTTATCGCCTGCTCACCAACGTCGTAGAAGGATTTGGCGAAGTTATAGACCTTCTCCTTCATGCTCGTGTAGATCGAACCTGTGATGATGTTATTGAGATATTTGGATATGGCTCCTATGTTCTTCGAGATCGACATTTCGTTGTCGTTCAGGACGACAATCAGGTCCCGGTGAAGGTGACCTGCCTGGTTCAATCCCTCGAAGGCGACCCCTGCGGTCATCGAGCCATCACCGATTACGGCGAGCACCTTGTGGTCCTCTCCCATGAGATCGCGTGCTTCGCAGAAGCCGACTGCCGCTGAAATCGACGTGCTGCTATGGCCGACGTCGAAGACGTCGTATTCGCTCTCAACTCGCTTCGGGAAGCCGCTCAAACCACCGCCCTGCCTGAGGGTGTTGAACTCCTTCGCTCGACCGGTCAGCAGCTTATGGGTATAGGTCTGATGGCCAACGTCCCAGACTATCTTGTCGCGTGGGGTGTTGAAGACGTAATGAAGTGCGACGGTCAGCTCGACCACGCCAAGGTTGGACGATAGATGACCTCCATTCTCAGAGACGACCTCTATGATCCGGTCACGAGCCTCCTCGCAGATTACCTTGAGGTCTTTGAGCTCCAGGTTTTTGAGCTCTCGGGGCTCGTTGATCTTGCCCAGGAATTTATATTTGCTGTAGTCGTCAAGAACCATATCGTCCCCCTATATTCGCGTTGGACTCAATTAACTCGATCGAGAAAGAACCGGGCAATACCGGCAAGTGCCGACGCACGGTCACCATAAGGCCCGAGATATGAGAACGCCTCACCGACCTCCTTGTGAGCGACTGATCTCGCCTTGTCCTCACCAAAAACTCCAGGATAGGTGATCTTCTCGTTCCTTAAATCGCTATCGACGCTCTTTCCGAGCGTCGCTGCATCGCTGTGTATTTCGAGCAGGTCGTCGATTATCTGAAATGCGAGCCCAATACGTCTCCCGAACTCCGACATTCCCCTGAGTTCCCGGTCGGTAGCGCCGGCAAGAATCGCGCCGGCGATTATCGGCGCCGAGATCAAGGCTGCAGTCTTGCGAGTATGGATGAAATTCACCAGCTCCTCTTCTCCCGCGCCATTTTCAGAGATAACGTCTGCCGTCTGGCCGCCGACCATCCCAAGGCAGCCCGCTCGTGTCGCTATTTCATTGAGCGCGCGAATCTGAAGAGGCGCACGTTCGGATGATAATGGCCTGGACATCAGTTCGAAGGCGAGCGTGAGAAGCGCATCCCCTGCAAGTATCGCTATGTCCTCAGAGAACTGGATATGACACGTCGGTCGGCCCCGTCTGAGGTCATCGTCGTCCATAGCAGGGAGATCGTCGTGGATCAGCGAGTAGGTGTGGATGCACTCGATTGCACACGCGAAATTCTTAAGGAGCGGATCCTGACCGTCGGAGAAAAGCTCGGCCGTGGCGAGCATGAGGATCGGACGAAGCCGCTTGCCGCCTGCCAAAAGGCTATAGCGCATTGCCTCGAAAAGCTTCTCGGAGTACTGCTCGGGCGCCGGCAGGCAGTCGCTCAGCCAGCCATCAACCAGCATCTTCTTTTCCTTGAGGTATTGTCGGATGTCCATAGGCGTGTCCCAGAGACTTGCAGAATTAGGACTCTCGCCCGCCCTGCGGCTCGAGTCAGTCCGCATCATCCTGCTGTTACTCAGGCTCTTCCTCGGTCGATTCGGTCTCCTCGAGGTCATCCTCCTGGTCCAGGGCCTCCTTGTCATAGGTCCCGTCCGCTCTTTTTATCAGGATCTCGACCTTGCGCTGTGCCTCGGATAGGGCTCCGGAACAATATTCAGAAAGCTTCATCCCTTCTCTGAACAGGCGCAGCGTATCCTCGAGCGGCTGATCGCCGGACTCCATCTGGTTGACGATCTCCTCGAGCCGTGTCATCGAGTCTTCAAATTTGCCCATCTATCTTCCCTGATTTAGCCATTACAATAACTTGCGCTAACTTAGCGCCCGTGAGACTGCAATGTCAACCGTCCGAGGGATTCGGCTGATGATCGACGCCGGCGGGATCGGGTGAGTATCGGACTGCGGCGAGCTCTCGCCGCTTTTGCTTGCGGTGACCTGGCACCGCCGTACTGGACCATCGACATGGTGCATGACCTCCAGGCCTGATACCCCGATTGATCGACCGTGATGGGTCAATCCATCTGTCGTGGGCGCATTTCTCAAAATCCTGAATTCCGAGGGTGTGACTCAAAATTGTAGGTAGGCCATTTCAAGTTAGATTGGGGGCGATATAGGCTCGAATTAATATGCTCTCATTCCTTTGAATGCCCCGCCGGGGC
>JAFGIT010000388.1 GCA_016929465.1 Candidatus Coatesiibacteriota bacterium
CTTATTTCCGCTGAGAACACGTGTTAGCACGTGCATCTACATCACATCAACTGACTTCTTCATTGCACAGATTCTTAGGAGCAGCCAAGTTCTAAATGAGCACGCCGATCAAAATGGCTGGGCGACCTTACTCGCCCAATAATCTCCTGTTATAGGGCCAGGAAACCGACCCCACCTATCAAGAGTCGCATGGGCTTCCAGGACTGGTCGAGATCGGTTTCGTTCGCGAAATAGAGAGCGATCGAGTGCCTTCCGGGGGGGATTTCAGCCTTGATCCCATAAACTGCCCATTCCGGGTTCTTGACCTCGAGCAATTGGGCGTCCTTGCCGTCGATCAGAATCCCGAGCAGAGGCGGGACAACGTCCACAGGGGAACCTTTCGCGAGCACCGATATCGCATATTCGCCACCTTTGCAGTCGAATGAGTTGCCGAGGGACTTGCCTGAGAGGTCGATGTATTCGATGGTCTCCTTGATAACCGGATCGGAGAATCCGGACCAGTCGTACCAGAAGTCGCCCTTATCGCCGGGCAGCGTCTCAAAGGCCAGTTTGCCGACCGTGCTGCTGTATTGGGAGAGGTCCAATTCGTAATCGAACCAGTGTCTCTCGTCTGGATTGCCGCACGCGTCCAGGAATCTCTCGAATAGGACGATCGGCTCTGGCTTTCGGTCGCGGGTGTTATCCGGATAGAGGAGGATCCTGAAAAGCGTCCCATCGCCGCCCCTGTCCCAGATCTTCTCCGAAATCCCGATGCCAAAGGACAACGTGGTGTCGGGCCACACGACTATCGGATAGAATGCTGCCCTGGGCGGGTGTATGAACAAGGTCTGCCTGACGGAGCCGTCGATATCGAACCTGTGGTTCCCGACGATGGTTCCGGTCTCGTAGATGAAGCGGTCCTTGAACCTCGCGTCTGTCTGCCACAGCTCGACGTAGTGGAAGGCCACCTTCCGGTCTGTGAATTCACCCTCTCCTCTCGTGTCGGGACCAAAATATTTATACGAAATCGACAGCACATTTCGGCCGACCTTCTGGCAATTAGCGGGCACGAAGGTCTGGTACTCGTGCCAGCCCGGCAGCAGAATTATCTCTCGCAGTTCATGGCCGTTAAAGGAAACGACCATCCTGGGCAGTAGGTTATAGACGAACCTCGGCATCACCCTGAAGGTCAAAAGAAGGTCATTCGGCTTTTCGAGGTCTATGGCGAGTTCTGAGCGGTCTCCCGTCCCCCATATAAAGAAGGCCTCGGCCTGGGGCTTTTCCCAGCCGGATAGCAGCTTGTCCGCATTTTGCGGGGTAGCGAGAACGAAGCTCGGCGACAATAATCCGCTTGGGACGTCATAGACTTGCTCCAGGAGGTGCACTTCCTGTTTCTTCTTCACGAGAGAATTCGCGTCGGGACGCCGCGAAAGAGAATCATTGATTGCGGAGACCTCTCTTCCCTCCACAAGGGAGAGCTCGTCGCCTGTGTATAGGTGCTCAGCGGGTATGAGCGTCCAGGCCTCATCCGAGATTCTTATCGACTTCCTCTCCGCTCGAAGGCTCTCCGCCTTTTCTTTCAGCAGTTTCTCGGCGGATGATAGGTCATAGGTGCGGAAGTAGCGGTCGATGAGTTCGAATGCCCTGCTATGTGCACCATACGCGTAGAGAATCGAGGCCGCTTTCAGGATGGTCTCGGAGTTGCCCGGCAGATTCTCGAAGTGAGGCTGAAAACCGCCGAACAGCTTCAAGAGGGATGCGGCTTCATCGGGCATATCCAGTTCGACGATTAGGTGCAGCAGACTGTTCTTGCTCCGCCAATTTTCTGGATAGAATTTCAGCGCGGCGAGATAGCATTCTGCCGCGGCCTTTTTCGCGGAGACCGCTTCGAAAAGTGAGGCCAGGACATTCAGCGTATATGCCTTGCCCTTTGACCTATCGAGAAAGGCAATTTTATCGACGACGGCGATCCCGTCTGCGTTCTTCACCCCAATCGAGAAACTGGCGCGGCCGTGGGCCTTTCCCTCGAGCCCGAAAAGGTAATCCGACCACTTCAGCCAGAGCAGCCGGCATTCTCCCAGAACTTCACCATCAATAGAGACCACCAGTTCGGGTGGTGTGAGAGTCAGCCCATCCGCACGCACACTCACCATCATCGCGAATACGTCGTCTGGCAGGTCTATCTCGAACTCGAGAGGATTCTGGAAGTCGATTCTCCGTCCGCGTGGAAATCCGTAGCGGTCTGCCAGTTCCTTATATGTTATCTCATACTCCCTCGACAGCCTAATCTGGTCTATTTCTAGCGCTGCCATCGCCTCAGTCTCAAGCGTCAGGCCGAGCTCTATCTTTGAAGATGGCGCGATGATCGGCATAGAGAGCTCGCCGATTGCGGCGCTCGCAATCTGCTTCTTCCCCGCCAAATGGCCGTTGATGAACGCCGCTAAGACTGCCGGCGATTCCAACGCCCCCCCATCCAGCCTGCAATCGACACCGAGGACATATTTGCCGCGAGCGAGGCCCGAGAGGCTTTTGACTAAGGGAGTATCCCTAGTGATGGAGATTGGGGAAGCCAAAAGCTTGTAGGAAGGTGGTCTCTGAGGAATGTCCTCCGCCTCTATAGTATTTGGCATCATGAATTTCGTGACGATGGCAGAGGACCAGATGATGAGCGAGATGATTGCGGAGAACATAAGCAAACTGAGTATAATTCGGAGGGTGTGCGCAGCGCTATCCCGCGTGCCAGACTTCGCGGACACTCCATTGCTCTCGATTAGCATTCGATCTCACATTCTCACAGTAAATTCAGGACGTCACGATGATATTAGCACGACCGGAATACAGTGAAAGCTAATTGCCTCGTTGGGGTCTTGCGATGAGCTTCTTCCTGCCGAATTTGCGGGGTAGAATCCGCGAATTATTGGGGTGTGACTCAATATTGTAGGTAGGCCATTTCAAGTTAGATTGGGGGCGATATAGGCTCGAATTAATATGCTCTCATTCCTTTGAATGCCCCGCCGGGGC
>JAFGIT010000389.1 GCA_016929465.1 Candidatus Coatesiibacteriota bacterium
GAACCTATCGAGAGCTCTACTTCGTGGGACTGATACTGCCGGACCTGTTGGGACGGCTGCCGATGGTCCTCTACAAGAAATCATACTGGTTCATAACACCCGGGCACACCCCGATTGGGGCTCTCATCGGTGCGTATCTTATAAGCTTCCTATTCGAAGAGAATATCCGGCCGATTGTCTTCAGAAACATCACCATTGGCGCAGCATTTCACCTTCTCCTTGACCTATTGCAGCGGCACGTGACGGATGCCTACTTCTGGTTTTTCCCGCTCAGCTGGCGGTCCTTCGAGATTCCACTCTTCTGGCCGGACCGCTCGATCGACATCATTCCCTATCTGCTGCCTGCGGTGGTGTCATTCCATCTCCTGCGCTGGATGCTCAGAAGAAAGAGAGCTCGGAGACAGTAATTCCGGACAAGCCCGACCCGTAATTTGCGGAGCCGCTTCACAATCCGCAAATTCGGTCTTGATTTGCACTTGGCATGTGCCATAAGATACAGATAGATTAAGGAACCTACCCGGAACTCAATTGAGCCGTTGCAGCTTACGGACGAATAAGGGAGGGAATTGAATGTGATTCGTATAATTGTCATCCTCTTCATGGTGTTGATCTCCGCATTCACAGGCGATTTTGCCACGGCTGAATCGATAGAATGCAGTTGGGACGAGACTCCTGTTTCGTGCGATTCTTCCAGATGGTACGAGCTTGTCAGCGAGAGGAACATCAAGTCCTGGGACGAATATTCGGAAGATGAGATCACTGAGCTAATAGCCAGCAATTATATAGATGGACAGGTAACAACCGAGGACTGGTTCGAATCAACACGGCTTTTCAGCGCAGCGTGCTATCTCGCCGGCGAGGATGAGACGGACGCCGGAGAGCGAGCGAAGCTGATGATGATCGCTCTGAAGGCGGCTGAGAGAACGCTCAAACAGAATCCTGACACGTGCAGGATCAGCGATATCGCCACCGATATGAAGCCGATCGACGCCTGGTTCTGCTCTACCATTCTCCGGCTTGTGAAATATTCAGCTTCGAATGGCAAATGCCCTGCTATTCGCCAATATAGCATCTATCTCCTCCAGAATGCGTTGGGGAACCAGAAAGCCGCTCGAGAGGCTATCGAGGACGCCTATACAATGTGCCCGAATGACCCTGTCATCCAGAATTCGATCGGGAGAATCAGGACGGACATGAATGATTTCAGCGGCGCCCTCGAGGTCGTGAAGACCGATGATTCGGAGAATACACCTTCGTCAGACATTTGGGCCATCTCGAGGGAGGCCACAAATGCACAGCGGATGGGGGATATTCACCTTGAGGCTGGCGACCTGGACAAATCCAGGGCGGAGCTGCTTCGGGCCTGGGATGCGCTGGACCGGCTTCAGAAGAAGAAAGAAGAGCTGAAGTTCGTGGGTGTCCCTGTTGTCGAGCTATCTCGCAATAGGACCGCGACAAGCCTCGGCCTTATTGCACTGCAGAAGGGCGACATCGAGGAGGCAAGAAGCTGGCTCGAGAGGTCTCTTACGCATGACATGTTCATGGAGTACAAAGGCTATGATATGCGGCTCGTCAAAAAAGCGATCTCGAATCCCGCTCTGAAGAATGAATGCGTAAAATACCTGAAGGCCGCGAGTGTTCTTGGAACTGACGAGATGAAAGACGAGGCCTTTGCGATGCTCAAAACGCTCGAGCCCGACATTGACAGAAAGGAACTACCCGGTGTCTCTCCGACTGCGAGCGTGCCGAAGAGGATCATTCTGGCTAGCAAGAAATGCAGGGAGGCCAGGGGACATATCACAGAGGGCAAACTCGACGAGGCTCAGCAGATGCTCGATGAAGTCTGGGCGGAGTGCGAAGAGATAATAACAGATCCTGAGAGGGCCAAAATCGCCTATAAAGAGGGGATCGCTTGCCTCAGGAACATGTGCGCGACTGATCTGGGACTGGTGGCGACTGAGAAAGGCGATCTCGAAAAGGCGGCACGGTGGCTGAAGGCCTCAGCACTCGATACAGAGCAGGGCTATCCGCCGAAGCGCTATGACCTGGAATTGGTCGAGAAGCTCAGCTGGCAAGTAGCCTTCAAGGACGAGTGCATCAAGTATCTCGAATACGCTTCGAAAATGGGACCACAGACGACCAAAAAAGAGGCCAAAGAACTGCTGGATAAGCTCTTGGGTGCTCAGAATTAGAAATCCGGCACATTTCTGACAGGGCTGTCAGACCGACGAGCAGCTCACCTCTTGCAGGTTCCGCCCTGGTCGATGAGAGCCTCGGGAAATGGGCGGAAGAAGGTCTGGCTCAATAGATACTCGTTATCGAACCTGATCGCCCACGACTGCAGGACGTTCAGTGCACCGCTCAAGGGTATCTTATCTGCCCGGTAGTCCTCGAGCGATTTCAGGAAGAACTCCCTCTCCCCTGGGGTTATCTCCTTAGAGAAATAGCCCAGCCCGTGCATTAGTGCGTTGATGATCGATGGCACTCTCGGGGTCTTCTGGAGAGCCATTCTCAAATGCCGGTCATATAGGCCGATAACCTCATTGAGGGGCAGCTTGTCCCTGTTCGCCACTACTCGGCCGAGTTCTCGCATTTCCTTTTGATTGTACGCCATGAGGAGAAATTTGTTCGACGCCTGAAATTGGACCAGGTCCGAGACTTTGCCTTTGGCCTTCAATTGCCTGAACCTGGCGAGTGCAAAGACCCTGGTCAAGAAATCCTCTCTTATCCGTAGATTCCTCAGCCTTCCCTCATCTTCCAGCACTGCATTGGGGAAATACTCGAGTACTTTCGAGCCGAAGAAACCATTACCGCTCGTCGTAAGCGCCGCGACCTTTGATGGGCCAGGATACACTTTGACGGAATTTACTCCGCAGGAGGGGGACTTGCTCTTCAGGATGAAGCCGTCTATTTCGGGAAGCGACCGCAGGTAAGCATCGCAGTAGGTGTTCATCTCGTCGGTGACGTCGAGCCCGGTCTCAGATTGCATCAGCCTTCTCTCTTCGCCCTTGGGCTCAACGATGCGGATGGGCTTGCGGGGAATTCCCAGGCCGATTTCGACCTCGGGGCAGGTCGTCAGGATATCAGCATGGTCTCGCAGTCTATCGACGGCGTCCTGTGGTAAGCTTATTCCATTCCAGCGGCAGGCTTCGAAGCCTAAGCACTTACTGATGAAGATTCTGGGCTTGGCGAACTCCGTGTCACCCATCTTGTCCCACTCCACATTCTCATAAATGTCATCTGGCAAGACCCAC
>JAFGIT010000390.1 GCA_016929465.1 Candidatus Coatesiibacteriota bacterium
CACAGGGGATCTGGAACTTGCTTCCTGCTGACTGCACGGTTCACTGGAAAGTTCGGGCAGTGTCACCTCGTGAGGTGGGCAAATGGAGCGAGACCTGGAGATTCGTTAAGGGCGCCGGGACACCCGACAGAATGACGATGGTCGAAATCCCCGCCGGGTCGTTCTTGATGGGTTCGCCTTCGGATGAGTCGGAGCGTGACTCAGACGAGGGTCCTCAGCGGACGGTGAATATCTCGGCGTTTCAGATGTCTGCAACAGAGATAACGGAGTGGCAGTTTGAACACGTGATGGGCTGGATTGACTGCTGCCACGACCGAGGGGATAACTACCCCGTCGAGTATGTTACCTGGTACGATTGTGTGAGTTTCTGCAATGTGTTGTCGCAAGCTGAGGGATTAGATCAGTGCTATTCGATGACCGACATGGATTATGAAGGGCGTCACATCACCTATGCTGAAGTGTCGTGCAATTTCGATGCGAACGGCTACCGTTTGCCGACTGAGGCCGAGTGGGAATATGCTTGTCGAGCAGGGACAACGACGCGGTTTCATTCGGGTGATTCGGACTCAGACCTTGGTCCGGCTGGTTGGTATTCTGCTAACTCAAATTCGCAGAAACAAGAGGTGGCGGATAGGGAGCCTAATGCTTGGGGCCTCTATGATATGCATGGCAACTGCTACGAGTGGTGTTGGGATTATTATGCATCGAACTATTACGGGACGCGCCCCAATCCGGATAGTGATCCGACGGGGGATAGCTATAGCCTCTACCGCTCCCTACGGGGCGGCAGCTGGTACAGCAACGCCCGGTACTGCCGTTCGGCGAACCGCGCCTTTGATTACGCGAGATACGCGTACAGCAACTACAGTTTTCGTGTCGTGAAATCGTCGGATTGATCTCTTGCGCTCCCCAGAATCGGTGGGTTTTGCCTCCGGCCTGCACGCCACGGCTATTCGCATGATGCCCCGCTGGGGCATTAGCTGAGCAAAGCAGATTAATTAGATGGCAATTCCGCTATCGCTTCCGGCGGAAGAGCGCCCTCACGAGGTGCTTGGGCGAGAATAGGATGTTCACCGTCTGGTAGCACGGGTGGAAGCAGGTGCAGCGGTGCTCGCTTATCGCGGCGACCTGGCGGCTGAACGGCTCTGAGCGGATGGTCTGCTCGTAGTCCAGGTCGAAGTCCCGGATGTTTGCGCAGTTCGGCAGGACCTCACAGGCGGCTACATCGCCACGCGGATAGAGGACCAGCGTCATCCGGCCGGCGAGGCATTTTGTTAGACGCTCTCCATGCACCAGCTGGGGCAGCATCGAGAAGTATTCTGCCTGTACTGATTTGCTGACTTTCGCGAGCATCGGCGCGTGCTCATTCAACGATGCGTAGCCCCGGGATTCTCTCAGAACACGGAATGACTCTCGGATGACCGGATCGATGTCATAGTTCGCGGGGAACTCCTGCATCCATCCTTTGAAGCCGCCTCGCTCGAGGTCGAGTATGTGAAGGTCGGGATCGAGCCGATGCACGAATTCGATGATCTCACCCATCTGGCCGAGGTTGGCGTCGGTGACAACCGTCTCGAGCTTGAGTGTCAGACGTGGCTCTCTGGCCTGTAACTCCTTTAATGAGCCGAGGACAGAGAGGACCTTGTCGAAAGTGCCCGGCACGCCCCTTATCTTATCGTGCTGCTCGCCTATTGCATCGAGCGATAGGACGATCGAGATGCTCGATTCGGGGCAGGCCTTGATGAGTTCAGGGGCCATCGAGAGCACCTTGTCCTTGGCGATAGCGTTCGTGGGGACCGTTATGTGCTTCACCCGGTTGTTCGACGCGAAAGTCTCGAGGATCTCCGGGAGATCATCCCTCAGAAAGGGCTCTCCGCCGGATATCATCAGCCATTCGAATTTGGGCATGCTGCGGCTGAATTTTCGTATCTCGTCGAAAGAAAGTTCCTCATCCAGGCGCTGGTTCAATTCGTCGAGGTTGAAGCAGAAAGAGCACCTCGCGTTGCACCGGAAGGTGACCTGGAAGATCACCTGGAACAGGCGCCGGAGCGCGTAAGTTTTCGCGTAAGAAAGTATGCCCATGGTTGGTTAGATTGCAGATCTGGCGATTGATCGTCAACATCGATGTCACTACGGGCAAATCGAGCGCCATCAAGACAGCATCCATTAGACTCCAAGCGCGTTGATCAGGCTGCAGGATTGTTATACCTACGAACGGCAGAATCCAAAATAGATGTGAGGAGTTTCGCATGGATGTCCTAATCAAGGAATTGCACGAGCGAGTAAAGCAAGAAAGCAGCTTTGTTGACGACATAACGGGCGAGATACGGAAGACGATCGTCGGGCAGGACTACCTTATCGACCGCCTACTGATCGGGATCCTCTCCGACGGCCACATCCTGCTGGAGGGCGTGCCCGGCCTCGCAAAGACGCTATCGGTCAAGTCGCTTGCTGGGACGATTGCAGCCGGTTTCCAGCGGATACAGTTCACCCCCGACCTTCTGCCAGCGGACCTTATCGGGACGATGGTCTATAACCAGAAGAGCTGCGAGTTCGCACCGCACATGGGCCCGATATTCTCGAACATCATCCTTGCGGATGAGATCAACCGCGCCCCAGCGAAGGTGCAGAGTGCCCTCTTAGAGGCCATGCAAGAGCGGCAGGTGACGATTGGTAAGAAGACATATCCACTCGACCAACCGTTCTTGGTGCTTGCAACGCAGAATCCGATTGAGCAAGAGGGAACCTATCCGCTTCCCGAGGCGCAGGTCGATAGGTTCATGTTGAAGGTCCTTATTACTTATCCGACCAAGGAGGAGGAGCGGCGAATAATAGACCTGATGACCGGGGACGAGGTGCCAGACGTCAAATCGGTCATCAAACCGAAGAAGATACTCGACGCAAGGAAGCTCATAAATGAGATCTATATGGAGGACAAGCTCAAGGACTACATAGTCGAGCTGATCTTCGCGTCCCGCTACCCGAGGGACTACAAGCTCAATGAGCTCGCGCAGATGATCGAGTATGGCGCATCGCCGCGGGCCTCGATCTACATAACTAAGGCCGCAAAGGCGCACGCCTTCCTCCGCCACCGCGGCTATGTGACTCCCGACGACATCAAGGCGATAGCCCCCGATATTCTTAGACACCGCATCATCCTCACCTACGAGGCCGAAGCCCAAGAAAAGACCTCCGACGACATCATCAAGTCGCTATTGGATAGCATAGAGGTGCCGTAGGCTGGATATCCTTTGACAATCCGTGTGGTGATTGCCATGCTTTGAATAGCACAAACGGCTTTTCCAATGGCCAAGCGCGATTGGGAAGCAGGCTTAAATGAAATATCTTCCCTGAATAGAGGGCCTTGCGATGTTCAAAGAGATAAGAGTCAAGAATTTCCGAACGCATGTCGATACGGCGCTTAGGCTGGGACCCATCACCCTTCTCATTGGGCCGAACAACGCTGGCAAGACGAATTTGCTGGAGGGAATCAATCATTTCTCAAGGCTAATCGCGCGAGCCGATCGCGTTAGCATTGATGATCTTTGGCCCCATATTCATCGCCTTGCACCCGGCTCTGACTTAAGCGCTTCGTGGACCTTTTCAGGTCGATTCTGCGACATGGAGTACGCGATTGACCTTTACCATGACAAGGATCTAGAGAATTACGCTGGATGCAAGGAGAAGATACGCTTCAAAATGGGAGACAGGGCGAGTGAGTGCTTCGAGTCCGGATGGCACTTCGCGACCGACTATATACGGTTGCAGCGTGATCTCGCGACGAAACCGAATGATGGGCATTTGAGCCCGGTCGGAGATGTATTTCAGGACATCGCCAGCTGTAGTTCTTATCACTTCCAGCCCGCATTTCTTAAGAGAGAAGTGGGCAATTCGGTCGCATTTCAGACTTGGAAGAGCCTAAATATATCGGCTCAGCTCGGATATAGAGGAGAGCATCTCCAGGAAGTTCTTCATCGTGTTCAACAGGAGGATCAGCGAACCTATAATCGCTTCGTGTCCTCTCTGAGGAGGTTTGAGCCCAGCTTCCAGGGGCTCGGATATGATGAAGAACGGGAGCAGACGACTTGGTTATTTGATTTGGGGCGTGTCCCACCTCAACCCGACGAATTCCCGCCCGAGCTAGTGTCTGACGGTGTCCTACGGGCTGCGGCAATTGCGCTCCTTTCATCCATGGAGAGACCACCGGCTCTGATCATGATCGAGGAGATTGAGAACGGGATCAGCCAGAAGAATCTCGGACGTTTTATGGGATGGCTTCGAGAGGCGGCGGGATTGCCTGATTCAAGTCCAAGAGGTTACAGCACGCAATTCATACTAACCTCTCACAGCCCCTCTGTGCTCTTTGAGTTCTCAGAGCATCTGGACGACGTCTATTACATGCGACTTGAGCGCCGCGGATACAAAAGCGTTGTCAGGAATCTCAATTCGGCATTGCTCGGATTTGTCGATCTGGGCACCGTGGACGGTGAAATCGAGGATAGGGACGGCGAGAAGGTCGTGAGGTTGTCCCCTCAAGACCTCTTAACCCTTTGGTACAGTGGAGTCATTGGCGGTGAGCCAGTCAACGGGCAGAGCAAATGAAAGCCGCTACATAGGCATTGTTGCCGATGGTTCTACCGATCTGGTCATCATGGCCCGGTTCTTGATGGCTGTGCTGGAGCCGGCAAATCCCTGCAAGGAGGTCTCTCTCGGACAGAGACTGAGTGTCTGCATGGATCCATTCCGACAGAAATCATCAAAAACAGCGGGATATGGCCTATTTGAGAAGCCATCAAAGGAGCTCAAGAATGGGATTGTGAGAGTCATTCACAGCGCAGTTGGGGAACTCAGAGATCAAATCCCAAGAGACTTGTCTCATCAAGATGTGATCCTCCTCACCACAGACGCCGAATGGACTATAGGCGACCAAGATGAATGGCACAAAGAGCCGCGAGCCCTAATCATCAATCGAGTATTCGACTGGGCTATAACTGCGTTCTATAACACGATCGGCAATCGTGATAGCTGGGAATATCTGCCGCTGATTATTCCATTAGTCTTGTTTCCAAGCACGGATATTCTAGTTGCCGCTGCGCGAAGTAATCACGACGTCAGCTTTGACATCCGCGGCAAGAAAGCTCGCGAGCTCAAGCAGAAACTTTATGGTTGCACCGACCTCAATCAATTGCGGACAGATGATCTGGAGAAGAAGGCCCTGCAATATCTAACCTTTGAAGGCTGCAAACGGATATATTCGCTCCTTCCAGAGTCGCGAGTGCTCCTTCGGACACTAACTTGGCATTATCGGTGTCCACTCTCGCCATCCAGCAACGGGAGGTAGTCTTGTGGATCGACGAATGAGAATGAACGGCAAATCCTGGAGGACATCCAATTGAGCCGAGACTGGGCAGAATACATTGTGAGCACGCCGGATGTGCTTCGCGGCAATCCGCGGATCGACGGGACCAGAATTCCGGCGAGTTTGATTCTCGGCTATCAGCCCTCTAACAACCTATCTTGGCATCCTTCTTTGCTCTTCAGATAGATTCTGTTATGATCGACCTGTAATCAATAGGAATTAATGAAAATTCTGGGGGAATAGACCAGTGAAGGCAGTTAAGGGCGTCTATGAGAACGGGACGGTGACATTCGTGGAGCGTCCAAAGTCCAAAGAGCCGGCTGACGTGATAGTTATATTCAATGAGGAAGCCGACGTGAAGGAAGGTCAAAGCGATGTGCAAGCCGATGCCTTGCTGAATAAGCTCGACGCAATCGCCGATAGCATTGAGGGCGATTTCGATTCGGCTCATGATATCCGGGAGATACGCATGCAGAGGACTGACAGCCCGTGAAAGAGCTCTGCATAGATGCTAGCATAGCCGTCAAGCTTGTTCTTAAGGGCGAAAGCCATCGCGCAACGGCCCGTCGCTTGGTGAAGGAATGTCTTGTCAACAATATAACACTGATCTCGCCCCACCTCTTTGAATGCGAGGTTGATTCAGTAATTCTCAGACGAGTTAGCCAAAATAGGCTGCGAGCAATTGATGCAGAGAGAGCACTTGCCGGGCTGGGGATGATTCCCGTGAGAACCATGGCGCACCCCGATCTGAGAGCTCGAGCCAGGGAAATTGCACTTCAATTCAATCTCGATGCCGTCTATGACGCGACCTATGCCGCCCTTGCCGAACTCCGAGGCTGCGATTTCTGGACTGCGGACAAGCGGTTCTTCGAGGTCGTAACGCCGCATTGCGATTTCGTGAAATATCTCCCAAACTACCCTAATTGATGCAATAGCGAATGGTCAGGGAGACATCTAAATGAGCCAAGACTGGGCAGAATACATCGTTAGCATGCCCGATGTTCTTCGCGGCAATCCACGGATCGATGGGACCAGAATCACGGTGAGCTTGATTCTCGGCTATTTGGGTGCTGGCAATCTTCTCCGGGCAAAGCCCTTTGCACTGTGGCGTGATTCTGCTATGATCTTCATGTAATCATGGAATTCTTGGCGACATTAGGGGGTAAGACCTATGAAGGCTGTTAAGGGCATTTACGAAAATGGCGGAATAAGGCTATTGGAGGACGCGGGTGTCTCGGAGCAGGTTGATGTTATGGTCGTCTTTGATGACCGGCCGAGAGATAGCTCGGGAGCTCAATCCGATGAGAACAGGAAGGAGATACTGGCGTATTTCAGGCGACGTCGGATGGAGATGGCGCCCCTTGAGGGAACTGTGAAAGACCTTGTTGAGGA
Organism: Candidatus Coatesiibacteriota bacterium; assembly: GCA_016929465.1. Classification (GTDB taxonomy): domain Bacteria; phylum B130-G9; class B130-G9; order B130-G9; family B130-G9; genus JAFGIT01. The sequence goes on from JAFGIT010000390.1 coordinate 6,752, forward strand.
CGGTAGGCGCTGATGGAGCACGCCATTGTGATTGATGCTTGCGTTGCTCTGAAGTGGATATTCCGCGATGAGGACCATGTCGATATGGCGGAGAATCTTCTCTCCGAATCTCTAAGAGGCTCTTTTGCCTTATTCGCACCAATCCTCTGGATTTACGAGATCACAAATGCCCTTCGGTCAGCCGTTGTTCAATCCAGAATGACGGAAAGACAATCTGAGTTGGATCTCGACCAGATGCTGCTTCATTCTGGTGTGCATCTGATTACCCAACATCGTGACCGTTTCTCTGTAATTTTGAGAGATGCGGTTGCCAGCCATTCTTCCATATATGATTTCTCTTATGTAGATCTCGCCCGTCAACTCGAGTGTGATTTCTTCACTGGCGACCGTCGTCTCTACGAGTCAAACAGGAAGATCTATCCATTCGTTCGCTGGATAGGCGACTTCAAGGCGGCTAATTAGTTCACAGGATATTGCCCGCGAAGAATTTTCACTCCAAGCCCGACCTATTAGAAGCCGCGCTCGCGCCCTATGACCTCGCTGGCAAGCGAGTGCTGGACGCAGGGACGGGGCACATGAGCGCGAGAGCCTTGTTGAGAAAGAAGCCTGCATCGGCCACACTCGTCGCCGCGCCGGGGGATGAGCGTAAGGCGAAGCCAGCAAGGGAGGTGCTTGCAGAGTTCCGCGCCGCTGAAGCGAAGGTTGTTCTCGGAGATCTTACCGACATCGAGCTCTTTCAGCGCGGATCGTTTGACTTCATACTCGCGGACTATCTTATCGGCGAGATCGACTGCTTCTCGCCATCGGCACAATTTCCGATTCTTAGGAATCTTTATGCTTGGCTTAGCCCCGGCGCCGGACTGCTCATAATTGACATTGAGCCTACGCCCGGCAGGGCCCCCGGAGGGGCGGCCACATTGGCTGACCTACAATATTGGGGACAGGCTGCAAATTTGCTAAGTCGGCAATGGAGGACGTTGCCAAGAGATTACGAAGGCAGTCTAGTGGCATCCTGGCTTGAGGCAATAGGCTTCCAGACGGTCCGCATCGACCACTGTGAGCGCATTCTCGAGCCCAAGGACGCAAAGGAGCTTCATGAAAGGGCTCTGCGCTGCATCTCCGAACTCGCCAATGAGAATCTGCGTGTTGGCCTGAAACACGAGGTCGATGAGACCCTGGCCCGAATCGATAGAGAGCAGAAGTCAGGACTTCTCGATTTGACTCAGATCAATTACATAATCCGAGCGGCGAAGACTGCCTAATAGCCCATTTCTCGGAGAATATCCGCGCCCGGCCTCAAAAGTGTATCTCAGCAGACGGCATCCTGTGATTCCCAATAAATAGCCCATCTTTGGACGGTTCCTGACGTGATGAGATTCTGCCGTGTCCCGGTCATTCTCAGACAGAACAACCTCTAAAGTTCCCCGTGATAATTCCGATAAGTGCTTGAGCGGTGATGCAGTAAGCATCCTGCATGAAGATTAAACAAAGGAGGTGACGCGCTGAACTAAGACTCTCTGAGACTTAAATTTCAGCCGCGAATTGTTCGCGGTTACCTAATAGGGCAAGGATGCCCGAACACCAGCCACAAAGATGGCTGAAATCACGGAGGAATTAATATGACAGCAGAAACACAAGCCATTGGCATTCAGAATATGCTGGCTTCAATCAGTAACCTGGTAGCCAATACCGAGAATAGAGTCTCCACGGGCTACAAGGTATCCAAGGCCTCAGACGCCCCCGCCGATTACGTCATCTCCCAGATGATGAGCAAGACCATATCTGGCCTGCAGACCGCCAAGGTCAACGTAGGAAACGCCCAGAACCTGGTCTCGGTCGCAGAAGGTGGTCTGACGGGCATCAAGAGTCTTCTCAACGAGATGCGCAGCACCGCGCTGACGGCGGCTGACGCAACCAAGTCCGGTTCCGAGCGTGCGGCACTGAGCCAGACCGTTGACGAGATGATGAAGGAAGTCGACGACATGGTCAAGCAGACCACATGGGGTGGGAAAGCCCTCCTCAATGGTGCTGGCCTCTTCAACTTCCAGACAGGCGCTGATGTGGGTGATGTGACATCCATTAAGATCAACCAGAGCTTCTATGCCAGAGAGATCGGCGTAGGCTCAACAGGCGATGCTGCTCAGGCTACCTGGACGGCGGACTCGAATGGTCGGAATATCTATATAGCTGACTATAGCGCCGTTGAGGATGCGGAGTGGACGCTCGAGTTCACAAGTGCAGGGACATTCAATGTCAAGAGCACGACGATCAACACGCCACCATCCGCGACAGGAACCGTCGGTTCATCGTACGCTGACGCAGGTATCCAGTTCCAGCTGGAGGCCAGCGGAAACTCGACCGACTATGCAGTCGGCGACAGAATCACCTTCAGCAGCAAGGCTTCGACCATTGATTCGGTTGACGCCAATCGCACAAAGGGCACGACCGGTAATGCCGCTGCAAACGCGGCAAGCCAGTACACTGGAGAGATGGACGGAACGTTCCAGATCAACATCACTGGTTCTGGTAATGCTACGGTGATCTCGAGCCAGTCCCAGCTGACCGCCTCCTTCACATTCAGTGGATCAGATGGCACAGAGCACAGCGGGACCCTCTCGATAGGTTCAGACGGTACCGCCAGCCTTATTGACGGCTCATGGGATTCGGGTATCACGATCCAGTTCAGCGACTATGATCAGATTGGTAGCACGAATGACTTCGTCGCCGGCGATAGTTTCTCATTCGACGTGACTGCGGCTTCCGTTACAGGACCAGACACATCTGGTATCCTGGGCGAAAGCGGTGTGAATCTGATGTCCGCGTCGGCCTCATCGACCTCGATCGCCCACATTGACAAGGCGATCTCGTTGGTCGAGACCTATGAGACCATTCTTGGTTCGACTTCTCAGCGACTCAACATCAGGGAGAGCTCGCTCGCCACGATGATCGAGAACAACTCCGCAGCCAGGGACAGAATCGTGAAGTCCGACCTGGTCGAGGAGCAGCTGAACCTGACCAAGTACTCAGTCCAGCAGCAGGCGGCGCTCGCGATGTTCGCGCACGCAACGTCTCAAATGCAGCTCGGATTGTCGATCCTCAGCATATAGGACGTGTTGTAATCGATATCAGAACAGATGGTATGGGCGGGGGAGGCCACGCCTCCTCCGCCTGCAATAAAGCTCGAAAAGGCATTAAGGAAGGCAAATGACAACGCTAAGCGACCAGATGATCGCGGCAAGGGCACTCGTGAACCACGCTGATATGGCGGACGATGTCCAGCAGGCTGTCTTGGCCTTCTACGATGGCGCCCTCGAGTTCGCCGGCCTGGCGAAGGAATTCACAGAGGCCGGAGATATCAGAGAGTCGCACAAGTTTCGAGGCAAGTTGCTCAATGTGCTTTCTGAACTGATGAGATCGTCTTTCCCGGGTTCAGGACGCAAGGAGGCCGATAGCTTCTTTCTTCACAGCTACATGAGCGAGATCGTGCGCAGGACAATCGTGGAGCAGCAGGATGCGAGCGGCTTCAATGAGGTCCTCGGCGTTCTGGCCGAACTCAGGAGCAGTTGGGAGAGAGCATTGGCCAATAGCATGTTGGCTAACCAGACAGAACTGGTTTTAGCCGGGAGGTAGCTAAAATGATGCGAGTTGAAGTCGCCTCAAATCTCCAGTCAAATCCAAATTATGGGGAAAACAGAGCTGCTACCGCGCGAATGAGTGAAAAGAGGGATCAAGCTAACGCGGGCGCGTGGATGACGGAAGTCGCCAACAATAATTCCGCTCTTGGTGCAGCATCAGGTGAGTTGGCCAGTATCAAGGAAGTTGCTGCTCTTCTGCAGAGCACAATCTCCGGGGAATCGGGTGAGATGGCTGATGATCTGGCCGACTCGGAGAACCTAAAAGAGGTTATTTCGATGCTGAATGAACTGAGTCATCTCTCAGAGAGCCGACTTGAGTTCGAGTTCGACCAAGAAGAGGACATATCGGTAATCCGCGTAGTTGACAGCGATACCGGCGAGCTGATTCGTCAGATACCGCCTGAGAAGCTTCTCGCCACAATGGACCACGTATTCGACACACTAGGGATAGTATTTGATCAGACGGCTTAAATAGCCCTCATCCATCCCCATTGCAAGGCGAAGGGGGCTGGTCGGCACGGAAGTGCCGCCGCCCCTTATCGCCGATTTTTTTTGGCGCCTATCGACAGTAGGTCCCACGGGCCGATCCAAGTTCCCTTTGCCTTGCCCGGCGATCGATTTCTGATTATCCTGCGGAGGGATTGCTATAGCAGGAATCCTCCTTTGAGACCATTCCCAATGGGCTATTGACCGACCCTTCTTATGGCGTTACGATTCAACCTCTTTCTCGGTGAATCATGGTCATAGTTTTAGGGAGGTTATAATGCAGGCATCAAAGCGCGTTCTAAATATGCCCACGTACGTCTTCGCGGCAGTTGATGAGATCAAATTTGCCCTGATTAAAGAAGGTGTTGATGTAATCGACTTCGGAATAGGGAATCCCGATCAGAGGCCGCCGAAGTTCATGCTCGACGCCCTCCACCGAGCGATCGACGACGAGAAGCACCAGAACCACCGGTACTCGCAATTCATGGGGATCATAGAGCTGCGAAAGGCGGTCGCGGACTGGTACAAGCGCAGATTCAACGTGACACTCGATCCGGAGACAGAGATACTTCCGTTGGTCGGATCGAAGGAGGGTCTCCTGTGCCTCTATCTGGCATATTTGGACAAGGGAGAGACAGCTCTCATACCGTCGCCATGCTACCCAGCACATATCGGCGCGGCAAGGGTCGCAGAGGCCGACATCCAGGAGATGGGACTTCTCGAGGAGAACAAATTCCTTCCAGATCTGGATGCCATCGCGCCGGATGTCGCTCGCCGAGCCAAATTCCTGCTCTTCAACTACCCGAATAATCCAACCGGGGCAGAGGAGACACGCGAGTTCTATGAGAAGGCACTCGAATTCGGGATCAAGCATAACACCCTCCTGATCTCGGACATCGCTTATTCGGAGCTATCGATGGAGCCCGATTATAGACCGATGAGCTTTTTGGAGCTGCCTGATGCGAAGAAGTATGCGGTTGAGTTCTATTCATGCTCCAAGTCATACAACATGCCGGGCTGGCGAGTTGGCTTCCTCGTGGGCAACTCGGAGGTGATCGCCAATACACTCAAGATCAAGACTGCGAAGGACTTCTCGATCTTTCTGGCTGTTCAGCGTGCGATTGCGGATATTCTGAATATGGGCGAAGACTTTGCTCGTCCCAACGCTGAGCTATACAGGAAGCGTCGCGATAGGCTCGTCCAGCATTTCCGGGCAATAGGCTGGGATGTTCCCAAGCCAAAGGCTGGGATGTATATCTGGACGAGAATTCCAAAGAGATTCTCCGACTCGATGACTTTCGTCAAAGAGCTCGCAAAACGCACTGGTGTAATAGTCTCCCCAGGGAGCGGTTTCGGCGGATACGGAGAGGGTTTCGTCCGAATGGCGCTCGTTGTCGATGAAGACCGCGTAGAGGAGGCTGCAAAGCGTATAGCAGATTCGGGGATTCTGGGCTAGCGCCGGAATCCGAGCAGGATGCCCGCTTTCCGGACATCTGTTTGGCACATGACCCGACCGCGATTTGTTTATTGGCTATAGATGCACGCCGGACGATTGGGATTCCGGAGTGTGTATCGGCCTTAATTAATCAAAAATGCCGGAGGGAGTCTTGAAAAAGCAGGTATTAATCATTGCAGTCTTCATTCTCGCCACGGCGATCATGGTCGCACCAGGTCTCTCCAAGAAGGCCAAGGACGATTCTCCCGAATCGGTCAGATTCTGGATCTCGTCAGACGGTGATGTCCTTGTAGAGGAGATACAGCGGGTAGGGGGAGCCTTCTCTAAGGTCAAAAGAGAGAGCTCGGGTACCCTGCTGCGATTGCGCTGGCCGGCCACGGCAATCTGGCACAATCTGCCCGACGAGCCCATCCTGGGGAACCGTCACGGTTCAGCTCATTTCATCGGTGGTGAGCGTCTCTTTGCGATCACATCTCAGGTCTCGGGCGACGATGACTATCGCGTGCTCTTCTGGGATGGAATCCGCGGGATATGGCGGCTTCTGGCCCCCATGGCAACACTCGATCCAGTCCGTGGAGTGTTCCGGACTACGCTCGGTCCGAAACGCTGGGTCTCAATCGCATCACCTGACGACGGAGTGCGAGTCTGTGGCTTCATTCTCGACGACTATTTGTCCGATGTCGAGCGGAAGCTCTGCTTCGATCCGCCTAATCCGCTGAGTCCCAGGACCGTTGTGCAGAGCGAGGATGGAAACACCGTAGGAATAGTCATGGTCCCGCTAAAGCCGAACATCTCGCAGAAGTCCCGCATGACAAAAGAGGAGGTCCAGCGACGGCAGGGCAAGGTCGAAGTGGCGATGTTCGATGTCTCCGGAACGGAACCAACTGTGAGAGTTGGTCGCGTTGAATCCCTGAAGGTCGGCGATACAGAGCCCGACACCATCGTTGCAGCCGGCAATTGCTTCATCTCCGCGTACTACGAGAATGAGAAAGTCCGCATGATCGGATTCGAAGTCACGAATAAAGGCACGATCGAGAAGATGTCTTTCAATATTTCGCTCGACCGGCTTGCTCCGGATTCGATGGTTGAACTATCTCCCTCGATCAAGGGTGATGGGGTCGTCCTGATTGACTCTGACGGCGACAAAGCCGCGATCAATAAGCTCTCGCCGAAGTTGGCCTCACTCAAGAAATGGACTCTGAAGATACCCAAGGACGCAGAGGGCCCGATCCGTCAGCTGCTCTTCAATGACAGCATGGGCTTTTTGTATCTCTGTGACAGCAAGGGCAAGATAATCGTCCGAACCGAGGGCGGCAGCACCGACGTCCTCTGGCCACAGGAGAAGAAAGCCGAGAAGCGCTGAAAACCGATTCTCGAGTTGCTTCGATTTAGGATAGCTGCTATATTGGGAAAATGAATTCGAACAGCCGCTTGGAGCGAATAGGTGGTTCTTGAGAACATTTTCAGCGTCAGCAATAATGATCTAATACATCGGGGTACTGAGGAAGCAACCGAGATATTCGAAAAGCTTCTTTGGGCAGAAGCCAGGAGAATAGGCGCCCCGGTAGATAAGATCACAATTCGAACTTCCACCCCGATAAATGACGGTGGAGTGGACGCATCTATCACAGATGCGGAGCAATGCCTTTCCAGCCGCCTGATTATGCCCGGCTGCGCCGCCTATCAGATTAAGACGGGCTCCTCCTTCCAACCATGGACGCCATCCGACATCAAAGATGAATTGTTCGGCCGAGGCAAGGAGCCTGATGTGGCTAATTTGAAGGGCGCTGTTAAGATACGGATGGATAGCGGTGCCACGTATGTCCTTGTTTGCTTTGGTCTGGATTTCGTAGACACCCAACGGCCCGAAGCACAGAGACTGATTAAGGGAAATCTTGAGAACTGCGGGTATCGCGAACCAAAGGTTGAGGTCTGGGGCGTGGGGCAGTTAAAGGCCTTTTTTGATCCCTTTCCCTCGTTATCACTGTGGCTTAAGGGCATAGATGGTCGAGGATTCAGGACTCATTCCAGTTGGTCGCGGGATAGGAATATGAATGAGCAGCTTGTCGGCAGTCCTGCCCAATTGAAAGCGATTGCCGATATTCAGAGCGAGTTGCGCAAATCAAACGAGCCAATTCACATTCGGATTTTGGGCGAACCGGGTATAGGTAAGACGCGGATTGCGCTGGAGGCGACACGTGCAGAGGACATCCAGCCCCTGACAATCTACAGCGAGTCCGCAGGGGAGTTTCTTAGAAGTCAGCTATTGAGGCTGCTACTGGCTGACGACAATCATTTCAGTGTGATAATCGTGATCGATGAGACAGACAGGTTCTCTTGTGCCAATATATGGGATAAGCTCAAGCCCTACTGGAATAGACTGAAGATAATCACGATATATAACGAGGAAGAGCAAGCACCGGCAGGCGATATAAGGCTAAAAGATGCACCCAGACTAGCGGACAGCGAGATCCTCAAAGTAATCAGATCCCATGGCAACGTGCCCCAAGATAATGCTCCGAGATGGGTGGAATACTGTACCGGGTCCCCTCGGGTCGCTCATGTAATTGGCACTAATCTCGCGCTCTATCCGGATGACATTTTGAGGGATCCTGAGACCGTGCCGCTCTGGGATCGCTACATCGCGGGATATGAGGACCGAAATAGCACCAAAGCCCACGAGAACCGGCAGGTGCTAGAGCACGTGTCATTATTCAAACGGTTTGGCTGGAGGGAATACGCTGAAGAGGGGCAATTCATCTCATCTCTGGTGCATAAAGCACATCCAAGCATAGGAAGCGGGGACTTCAATGATGTCATCGCTAGACTTAGTGACCGGAAGATCCTTCAGGGAGACCATACTCTCTACATCACGCCGAAACTGCTGCAGATAAAGCTCTGGGCTGACTGGTGGGAAAAGAATGGCTGTAATTTCGAATTCAAGGAATTCGCAGAGAATCTACCCGAAAAGCTCAAGGAGTGGTTCTTTGAGATGTTCAAATACGCAAAGGAATCCGAGACCTCATCGAGAGCTGTAAGGAAACTTCTTGGTCCCAAGGGCCCGTTTCAGCATGATGAATACCTGAGGACCCATCTCGGCGCGCGTTTTTTTTTAGCCCTGGCTGAAGCTGAACCCGGGGCCGCTCTTGAGTGTCTGAAGAGAACTGTCGGAACCTGGTCAAGAGAAGAAATTCTCCAATTCAGGTCCGGTCGTAGAGAGACAGTATGGGCCCTGGAGAAGATCCTATATCACGCTAAGCTTTTCCCAGACGCGGCACGGATATTGCTAGCTCTCGCCGAATCAGAAAACGAAGATGGGCTTAGTAATAACGCCAGCGGGGTGTTCTCAAGCCTGTTCTCAGCGGCCTATGGCTCAATCTCTATGACTGGGGCCCCGCCCAAAGACCGCTTTCCTGTTCTCATTGAGGCTCTTGACTCCGACTCCAGGGAAAGGCGGATGGTGGGCTTGAAGGCTATTGAGATGGGGCTACGCACCCATCATAGCAGACTGATAGGTGCCGAATATCAGGGCTTGAAAGAACCTCTCAAACCATGGATGCCAACTTCTCAGCAAGAGTTGGATGAGGTCTATCGCCGCCTTTGGACCTTGTTGACGGATCGAATCGACAGTCTGTCTGATGAAGAGCAAAAGGAAGCCGCAAGGATCCTAATGGGAGCTTCGTTCGCCCTTGTTCAATATAAGCAATTTGCGAAGATGGTAACCGACACAATATCAGATTTGGCTGACAGGCCTTACATAGACAAGAGAAAAACTCTTCCGCAGGTCTCTCGGATTCTGGCGAGATTAGGAGATCGAATGACTCCCGAGCTCCGCCAAAAATGGGAGAAGACCAGAGATAAATTGGTGGGCACTGGCTTCACTGCTAGGTTAAAGCGATTTGTCGGCACGGCAGTGCTCGAGGAAGACCTGGACGATAAACACAACATCAAACCCGAAGTGACCCAAGCCCTTAAGGCTCTAGCGCGGGAAGCCGCGGAGAATCGGGAATTGCTCGATCGGGAGCTGAATTGGCTCCTGACGGAAGATGCAATCTATGGGTATTCATTTGGGTATGAGCTGGCCCAAAATGACCCATCACAGCGACTACTCGCTAGCCTTTTCGATGCTCAGGCGAGTGTGATCGAGAAGCCCAGCCTTTCTCTATTGAGCGGTTACCTTAGATTCTTGTACGAAAAGCGCAGGAACGACTGGGAGGGTCATTTGGATAAGCTCTTCAAGAATGAAACATATCGTCGATGGATTCCTCCATTGACATGGCGCTCGGGATTAACAAACCGAGCCGTCCGCCGGGTGCTTACACTGTCCGAGTTCGCAGGCGTTCCTCTTGAAACTTTTTACGCTTATGGGCGGCCCGCCGGCTTCAATACAATTTCGGAAAGAGTGTTCAAGAAATGGATCGCATCACTGCTTGGATCCGGAAGAGATTCAGCTATCTCGGCGGCATTGGGCCTCTTCAGGCTTTTCTATCTGGAAAGAGAGGACCGGAAACAATTACCGCAACGGCTAACTGCCCGTCTATTAAGTCACCCGTCATTTCTTGAGACTGGCAATAGGCCATTGAACGGAAGGGATTCTTTGCTTGAATATGAGTGGGCCGACGTGGGTAGGGAATATGTCAAACAGCATGCTGAGAGAGCCTTGGCTTTGGGCAAAGCACTTCTGAGGCATCTTGGCAAGGGGATAATTCTCGAACGCCTAGATTCCGAAGCGCTCTCCGTTCTCAATATGATATTGGAGCGATTCCCCAAAGAGATGTCTCTGGAAATAACGAGGCGCCTCGGACCTCCTTTCGATGAGCTCTCCTATGATATCTCTGAATGGTTGCGTGGCAGCGATCGAGGGCCGATGCATGATGGGAAAAGGCCAGCGATCTATCTTATGGACATCAAAGCCATTTGGGGCTGGGTCGAGCAGAAGATAGAGGAAAGAGCCTGGTTTTTGGCCTATAGGCTAATTCCTGACGAGATATTCCACGGTAGCGGAGATGCCTCACTCACCCGAGAGATGCTCAAACGCTTCGGGAGACGTAGAGACATTCGTGATAATCTGACAGCGAACCTTGGATGTGAAAGCTGGTGCGGCGAGGCGAGCGAATACCTCCATAGGAAACAGGACAAACTGCGAGAATTCATGCGGAACGAAGACGATCCGAACGTGCTCTTGTGGTGTAATGAGTATCTTGAGGAGCTTAAGCACGAAATCGAACGACATTCGATTTTGGAGGAGAGGATGGCCTTTTGAGGGCCGCGGAATTGAATTGAGCGTCGTCGGTTGGTCGCGAATGTCCTGCTTTCTTGCCAACCTAGAAGTGACAAGACCTGAATAATAGTCCTCGCATTAAACAAAAAAAATGTCGCTGACCAGCAGGCTGCCTGATCCGGCGAATTGGCCGGCGGAATTTGTTGACCGGGTGGTTAATGCCGACGCGCTGACAATGTTGCGTCAGCTGCCGGACGAGTGCATTGCGCTTGCTGTTACTAGCCCGCCTTA
>JAFGIT010000391.1 GCA_016929465.1 Candidatus Coatesiibacteriota bacterium
AAATCAGATGAGGGCGATGCGATCCTCGAGAGGCTGATCTCCCTCATAGAGCCAAGAACGTCCATTCCGCTTATGCTCGATGCACCTGATGACGCCTCATTGGAGAATCTGATCAGCCTCGATCCCGTGCTGCTTGACTGTGCAACCGCTTTCGAAAAACGGCTGATATTCGATGCTGTTGAAGCGGGTAAGTTGTGCTACGTGGTAACACTGAGGCCGAGCGAGAAGATCCTGAAGACGTCATTCGAGCCGCTGGACCTATATAGAATGCTCGAGGTAGTCGGTGACATCCTCCTCAATCTCCCGATCCTGGAGGACGTTCCTGATATCGCCGAATATGACACGGACAAATATTACTTCAGCTTCAAATTCCTGGTCGCATCGGACTACGCCCCGGACCTAATTGAGGACCTGCTCGCCACCTTCTATGAGATTGGCGAGATGAGTGCGAGGCTATGTAACAAGAACAGCACGCAGGCGCAGAATTAGGGTCGGATCAGCTGGTCTCACAGCTGATTTATGTCGTCGATATCCCGCGACAGTCCGAGCTGCACCGGACTAGACACATCACATCTCTGACACCGGCTCTGCAATCACTCACCACGATCCACGAGTGGTCGCATTGGCCTGAATAAGCGCCATTCGCTTGACTTGGGAACGGGCAGAGCGCTATCCTGAGCCAGATTACACTGGCCTCCGGAGATGATTTCCGCCGGGCGGAGGGTTTTTTCAAAAGGCGGAAATGCGATGCTGAATTCTTTGCGAGTTCTCCTTTGAAGACAAATACGACCTTTGTGATTGTCAATCTAAATGGCAGTCGTTATTTGGGGAGCTGTATCCCCGCTATAGAGGCTCAGGGCGACTCCGAGATCATCCTCGTGGATAACGGCTCATCGGATGACTCAATGACGATCGCCGAGAGAGAATTCCCCTCTGCCAGCATCATCGAGAACAAGGAGAATCTCGGCTTTGCCGAGGCCGCAAACCAAGGCTTGAGAGCTTCGACAACTCGCTATGTTGCGTTCGTGAATACCGATGTGCGACTCGCGCCTGACTGGCTATCGAAGATACTTGCGGTCTTTGCTTCACACGATGACGTCGCCTGCGTCGGTGGACGTCTGCTGAATAGAGACGGCAACAAATATGACTTTGACGGGGGGACATTGAATTTCTATGGCTTCGGTCAGCAGGTGAGGTTCGGGAGTCCACTTAGAGCGGGCGCAGAGGACGATGCGGCTCCCATCGAGGAGTCGCTCTTCGTCTGCGGCGGTGCGATGGTCGTTGACCGAGAGGCCCTACTACGCATCGGCGGCTTCGACGACACATTCTTTGCATACTTCGAAGACGTGGACCTTGGCTATCGGCTCTGGGCCTCCGGATATCGAGCAATGCTGACGAGGGAGGCTATCGGATACCACGACCATCATGGCACTTCCTCCAGGACCCTCAGCAGCGCGGCGATGGACTTTCTTGCGGAGAAGAACTCCCTGACATTGCTGCTCAAGAACCTGGAGGAGACGAACCTGGCTCGGATGCTGCCGGCTTCGCTGATCATGAACGCGGCGCGAGTGGTCCCCAGGGCAAAGGACGCACTGCCTCCCGAAAGCGAAATCTATGCCGCGACAGGGCCGAGTGCAAAGCAAATGCTCGATCTGCTGAACGGTCTGGGTGACGAAATCTCCATTCCCTCGAACTCGTTGGCCGGTGCTCTTGCCGTCATTCATGTCGCAGCGAACCTGAATGACATAATGATCAGGCGCTTAGAGTGCCAGTCTTTGAGGAAGCGAAGTGATGAAGAAATACTGAGTAGATTTCCGGGCTTCTTCTATCCTTCGTTCTTCAGCAGCCATTACTTCGATATCGAAAAGACGCTCATAAGATCATTTGCGCTGGATAAGGTACTAGGCGAAGACAATGAGGGTAGAATATTCGAGAAGCAGATGTCGGCGCTCGGGGGTCGGCTGCATGAGGAGATCGATCGACTACTTGTCTCAAAGGCCGACGACAGTAAGCACATCTCTGGTCTGGAGGCGGCATTGACGGATCGGCAGAAAGAGCTCTCAGAGGCATTTGCCGCATTGGATGCCAAAGACCTGGAGATCAGGGAACTGGACAGGGTCCTTGGGGAGAAAGACAGGACGATAGCCGACGCCCTCGCTGCGGTGAAAGCCAAGGATTCCGATATCGCGGAACGCGATAGAGTGCTTGCCGAAAAAGAGGCGATCATAAGGGATGCTATGGCCTCGATTGCGAACCATGAGAACGACCTAAGTGATGCTTTAAAAGCGATCAAGGAGCGTGATGAGCATCTTGGAAGGGCACTCGAATCCATGGCGGAGAAGGACGCATTGGTGCAGCGGTTCGAGGAGCTCTCTGAACAGCGAAAATCGGACGTAATCGAGCTACAAAAGGAGATCGAGGGTCTTCAGAATGAAGTCCAGAATCTGAGGCAAGAACTCAATAGAAGGTCGCTGGAACTCAACCATCTAAAGAACCGAATTGAACGGATCGAGAACAGCTCGGCCTATCGAATGTACTCCCTGCTCAAAAAACTGGGGAAGATTCTCCCATTTTCCCGCCGCAGTGAGTGAACCAGCAGTGATCTTCAGGCTGAACTGCGTAATCACTGGTGAGGTCCAGACAATCTCGGGCAATCCCCATCGGAACGTCCAGAGGCCTGATGGCTCCTCATTCTTTCTGGATCCGGCATTTCTATTCGCACTCGAGAACATCAACCGGGAGAACCTGAAGCTGCGTCTATGCGAGCGGTTCGCTCTGACCGAAATCGAGGCAGATACGATAATCTCGACACTGGTCAAGACCAGGCTTGTGCTGGAGGATAAGTCAGCCGGGAAAGGCCGTTCGAAGGAGGCAGCGCTCAAGAGGCCACGCGTTGGGATTCTGACAGAACGGATGAAGCTCGGCTATGGGGTGGATCTCGTTGTCCATGAGACAGCCAGTCGGCTGACAGCCCTGGGCTATAACGTAAAGGTCTTCACCGGCTCAATAGACCCTCTCTATAAAGGTGTCGCTTACGACATCATCCAGCTTGGAGATGGCGATAGACTCTCGGATATCTTCTCTCAAGCATTCTTCGAGAAAGCAATCAAACGGCTTGCCAAATCGCAGATAGATGTGTGGATACTGGAGTCGTTGCCATTCTATTACTGGAGAGACAGCCTGAAGGGGCCTGTCATATTCGTCGAGCACGGGACTCCCTTCCCCGAGCTGTTTCCGAAGGATGTGTCGCTCTCGGTGCGACTCGCTCGCTTGACGAAGCGGGAGCGGGTCTTCAGCGTTATTCGCTCCTACGACCGGATCGTTGCCATCTCGGATTTCATAGCCTCTGAGCTCCCCCCCTCTTCCGCAGATAGGATTGAGATCATATACAACGGCTGCGATCATTACCGGCGGGTGTGTGAGTCTGAGGCGAGGTCTTTCCGCAAGGACCTGGGCGTCGCAGACGATGAAGTTTTGCTCCTATACGTTGGTAGGATCGATTTCGACAAGAAGAAGCAGCCCTACAAGTCGGTAGGTAATCTGGTTCAGGTCTTTGAGCGAATTCGCACTGATATGCCGTATGTGCGCCTTCTTCTCGCAGGAAGAGCTGAGCCTGGGATCGAGAAGATTCTGGTCGAAAAGGGGATCATCCCGCTACTGAATGTGTCAGAGGACAAGGTTGCGCTTGCCCTCGCTGCAGCCGATATATTCGTGTCTATGTCGCTCTGGGAGGGCTTTGATCTACCTCTCTGCGAGGCTCAATTCCAGGGCAAGCCGTGCGTTGCTATGCGCTGCGGGGCGCATCCCGAACTGATCGATGGGACCGGCGCCGGTGTGCTGGCCGAGAATGAGGCTGAATTCGAGCAAGCGATCAGGAATCTCGCCAGCGATCGAGACCTTGTGCGTATGATGTCTGAGAAAGCCAATGATAATGCCAAGCGCTTCTCCTGGGACTCGAATGTTCAGAAGATGCAGGCTCTTATCGAGGAAGTTAACGCCGCATTCGCCTACGGAGAGACTGCTTCCCCGGTCAAACCGGTGGGCAATCTCAGATTCTCACTGATGCTTGCAGGTGAGGTCTTGCGCAACGAGGGTGTTGCAGCATTTTCGCGCCTTGCATTGAATAAGCTTCGGCGGATTATTGCCAGGGGAAGGAGCACCGGGTAGTTTGCTTATGGCGTCAAGATTGTGGACAAGACTGGGATGAGCGCGGGCTATGACGAGAATTAATACGGGCCGTTTCCTGCTCATAATCCTGGTGTGTGTCAATCTGGTCAATGGTACACTGCTCGCGATCCTGACTCCGATGTGGCTCGGGGCGGACGAATATACGCACTATGGATATATAAAGCACATCGAGACCCACGGTTCGTTTCCGGACCAGCGCAACTGCCGCTTCTCGCAGGAGCTGGAGATGTCAATCCACGAGGCTGATTGGTGGAGGGTATCCGGCGACATGGGCAAGGTCGGTCCCGGCCCCGAGAGGTTCTACGCCCATGGATTCCTGCAGTTTGCGGCAGCGGGGGAATGCGCCCTGGAGCGCAACATGGCGCATACCGGATCATGCTCATTGGCACTCAGATACAAATTTCGCCGGGCAAAGCTCGATGCACTTGGTGTGTACCTTTCCCCGGTGGACATCAGCGAGTCTGACGCAATAGGGCTCTGGGTCAAAGGCGATGGCTCTGACCAGCGATTTGAGATCGCGATAGACACCCCCCAGGACGGAGAGAGCCATAAATTCACCACGTCGCTCGATTTCGACGGTTTCAGGAGGGTCTTCGCCCCCTTCGAGAGGTTCTCAGGAGACCTAATGGGGCACCGCTCGAAGAACACGATGCTCAAGCTGAGCATTCTCGATTCGCTCGCCAACGACCGGGACCAAACGGGAACGGTCCTCGTGGACGATATCTGGTTCCAGAAAGGCTCGAAAGAGGTGAAGCTGACGGGCTTCGAGCTGGAGGAGCTGCCGAATCGTGAGGCAGGGCGGTTGAATTGGGCCGCCCATCATCCGCCTCTTTATTATCTTCTCGGAGTTCCCATTGAATATATCATGAGAAACAAGCCCATCTTCACGAGGGCCTTCGCTCTGAGGCTGTTCTCTCTGCTGCTTTCCACAGTCTCGATTGTGGTTGCCGCGGCCATTGGCAAGCTTCTATTCGGCGATAAGAGCCATCTATGGCTCCTTTTGCCTTGTTTGATGGTCTTCTCGCCTGCCTATTCTCTGCATCAATCCTGCATCAACAACGACCACCTCGTGATTCTTCTTTACACGCTTCTTCTCTATCTCCTTCTCAAGTGGCAGGATGAATCTCTGACGACGAAGAGGGTCATCGCCATCGGTGTGATATGCGGTCTCGGCACACTCTCGAAGATGCTCTTCGTGACAGCTTTCCCCGTCGTCGCGATCTATATGTTCCTGAACATTAGAGAATTCGGCCTCACGTTGCGGAGGATTGCCTCGACCTACAGCACCTTCGCGGCGTCAACGCTGGCCGTCTGCGGGTGGTGGTTCATAAGGAATTTCATCGTCTATGGCAAGTTCCACATCACCGCCACGACCTACCTTCCGGCGAGGTCATTCCCTGTCGATTTCACTTTCCTTGATTTCGTGCTCTCAGAGAGATTCCTCGGGTGGATTGGTATTGGCTGGCTGATGTTGATGTCATCCAGAACAGACCTGATACTGGTGATCCTGACGCTGGGGCTTTCAGGAGCGGGCTTCGCGAAGGCTCTATACCTCTGGTTCAAGGAGAGACGCGATCCATTTGGCCCCAGGCTCTTCAAGAAGTTCACGCTGCTCTTCTATGCGATATTGATCCATTTCTCTGCTGTCCTATACGTCGTTGCCACAGGCTCGATAAAGGTCGGAAGATTCAGGGCGCTCCATGGTCGGTATTTCTTCCCGGTGCTGGTTGCGATTGCCGCCCTTTGGGCTTTCGGATTATACAGACTGCTCCCGGAAAAGGGCAGGAACAAATATGTCGCAGCTGTCGTGGCAATCCTCATAGCTCTCGAGACATCGGATGTCTATATCACCGCCATGATTCATTGGTATCCATTCTAGTAAGTGATGAACGAGAATAGGAGTTCTGCATTAGAGAGCAGGGACTTCAGGATTCTGCTCGTACTCATCGTCGCCATCAATTTGGTCAACGGGGCCCTCCTGGCGATCATCGTTCCGATGTGGATAGGGCCGGATGAACTCGCCCATTACAGCGACGTCCAGTATCTCCGTGTGCATGGCAAGCTCCCCGACCAGCGGACCTGCTTTTTGTCAGAGGAGGTGAAGGGGGCGAGCTATGAGGCGGACTGGTGGGGCATTCTCGAGCGCAAGGAGAAGATGAGACCGGGGCCGGAGACTTTCTATACTCATGGATTCGCCGCATTCGGCGACTGCGGCAATTCCCGACGGGTACGGGAGCCGGTTCATTCGGGGGAATTCTCCCTCGCACTTGCATATAAATTCACAGAAGAGGACGGCGAGTATTGCTGCGCATACAAGACGGGCAGCGATGTGACGGGCCTCGATGGATTCGGCCTGTGGGTTTATGGTGACGGGTCGAACGTCCAGCTTCAGCTCTCCGTCGAGTCGGAGGTGAAGAGGGAGCATTACGTCCGGGCTGCCAGAGTGGATTGGACTGGCTGGAGGGACGTCTTTGAGCCGTTCTCCAGGTTCTCGGAGGGCCTTCCGAACGATCTTACGACGACCGCTACGCTCAAGATCTATATCGCCGACGATCCGGTCTCGGGGACCGCGATGCAGGGAGAGCTTTATATCGATGATATCTACCTGACGAGACGAGGGGAGAAGGTCCACCTGACTGGCTTCGAGGACGAGGAGCTCCTGCTCATGCCTTCAGATTGCTACAATTGGTGCGCACACCATCCCCCGCTGTATTACCTTCTAATGCTCCCTATCGACGTGATACTCAGCGAGAAGCCCATCTTTTCCCGAGTTCTCGCCATGAGGCTTCTCACGGTCCTGCTCTCTACAGGGACGATTTTCCTTCTTGCCTTGGGCGGGAGGCTGCTATTCGGGACCAGCTCCTGGGTCTGGCTGCTCGTCCCATCCATATTCGTTTTCTCACCCGTATATACGTTCGATCAGGCGTGCGTGAACAACGACCATCTGATGATATTCCTCTACACACTACTCCTCTACATGATGCTCAAGTGGTCCGAGGGGTCGCTGGATGCGCGCAGGTCTCTGATTCTCGGGGGCCTAATTGGCCTGGGCTTGATGACCAAGATGATATTCATAACCGCAGTGCCTCTTCTCTTCCTCTTTATCTGTCTGAGAGTGAGGAAGGAAGGCCCCGGCCTGCTGAAGCGGCTATTCTCCAGAATAGGTCAGTCCATGATCATGATCCTGGCAATCACCGGCTGGTGGTTCCTTAGAAACTGCTTGATGTACGGGATGCCGATGGTCACCGCGACTGTCATCAGGCCGGATGAGAAGCTCCCCCTCAAGATCAGTCTCTTCGACATACTGAGCTCCGAGAGCCTCTGGGCATGGATCTCAACGGGATGGTTCTATCGGATCGCTAGTCACACGAGCTTCGCGGCTCCAGAGATCGTGAGGTATGTGACCGATGGACTGATGATCATTGCCGGTCTCGGTCTCCTGAGGGCCCTCTATCTCAGGCTATTTTTGAGGCGGCAGCTCGTAAGCCCAAGGACAGCCGTGCGGCTCAGGCTGCTCGCCTATGCTGTCGTGATTCACACAATAGTCATCTTCTCACAGGTGGCGCGGGGGACGATGAATCTCGGGAAATTCAGGGCATTCAACGGTCGATACCTTCTCCCTGTCGCACTCGGGATCGGTGCTCTGGTGGCGTTTTGCATCGAGAACCTTCTCCCCGAGAAGTTCCGCCGATTCGGAGTGCTGATACTGATCTGCGTATTGATCTTCATCGAACTGGTGACGGTTCACATAACGATGATGGAGACCTGCTACCCGTTTTAGCGGGCAGGTTGGCGGCGAGTCGTCGAGAGCGGGGATCGCCCCCGATCCACGGTTGCGCCTAATAGACAGGATATGCGGTGAAACCGAGCTTGTTCGTAATCGCCTGCACCGCCTCACGAAGCGACTCGGGATACAGGAATAGGCAAAAGACGAGAGCAGCATAGACTGAGCCGCCAATAATGACGACCGCGCGAGCCCTGGATGAGAACCGCGAGAATCGCCCGCAAAAGACGCCTACGTACGTGAAGACAAGCGGCTCGAACGGCAGACGGAACCGATAGGAGGCGTTGATCGTCGCGCCGAGCAGCCACGCACACAGCAGGGGTGATAGATACAGCGCGTTCTCCGACCATCGCCCCTTGAGTAGGGCGAGTATTAAGCCGATCAAGGCGAAGGGCATGAGGAATACGTAGGACGCGACAAACCTGCCGTTGTCGTCGAAGACATGCCAGAATTTTATGACCTCCTTGATGGTCTTCTTCGTGTAGCGAAAGGGATGAGTCAGGATCGTGCGAATGGCGTCGCGCCAGAACGCCTGGTCCCGCTCCTTCTCAGTAAGTCCAGTGAATTTGGCGATCTTCTCCTTCGGGAGGAATTCGAACCCGGCCATGGGGCCTTTCAGGACGGTTGGCAGCATGACTTCCTCGAGAGGCTCTCCCGAATCGAGCCGCGCTCTTTGATCCTCGATCCGGTTCCTGATTTCGACTAACTTGTCCTTCGGCAAGGCCGACCAGAAGTAACCATCGGGAGAGAGCGAATTGTGCTGGTACCAGATCGTTGCCCCACCGTGAGTGTCGAAAGGTATGAACGCCTTCATGGTGATCGCATTTCGGACTATCCAGGGGACCATGCAGAGGACCGCAATCCCCATGATCAGGCTGACCCTCACGAGCTTCGCCTTCGGCTTTCCCCAGTGCTGTCCCCGTGCAAGAAGAGCCCAGACCGGCAGGATCACAACGAGCGGGCCGAGGGTCGGGCGAGTTAGCAGCGACATCCCGATCGCAACACCAGCCAGAACTGCCGCTGCCTTCGACGGGGGATCGGTGAGCGCCCTATACATGAAAAAGACTGAGAGGACGACGAGCAGGGCGAAGACATTCTCCGTCATGAATTTGAAAGTCAGCTTTATCAGCGGGGGATAAAGTGCGACTATCAACGCCACGATAGCCGCCGGGCGGCTTCGTTTGATGAAGAGAGCGGCGGTGTAATACATGGCGAATGCGGTGAGCGCTCCTATGAAGCACTCGAGTATGGCAACTGCCGTGAAGGCGTCGTTTCCGAATAATGAGAAGATGAGAGCCAAGAGAAGAGGATAGAAGGGCAATCTATACGCAGTCGGGTGGCCGGGCTGATAGCAGAATCCCTCACCGTCAGCTAGGTTCTGGCCCAGGATGACGTATTCCGCGGCGTCTATGTTGTATGGGAGCGCAGGAAACAGCAGCACATAGACTACCCGCACACATAGAGCGATAAGAAATATGACCAGTGGAAAATGTCTCGACTCAAGCATTGTCAGCCGCCAATCCTACGTATTATTCGCCTACAGAATTCTCGTCTGCTCGAAGTCTCATCTCGAATTGTGATATCTGGAATCTGAAATTTGGCCCCTGAGAACAACCTGAGATTTGCCCCGCTCTGGGCGCTATCCCTGCTTATAATAATACCGCTCTGGGCGCCGAAGGAGTCCGATATTGGGCAAGCCTACGGCTTTTATGCGACCTGGCAAGGGAGATTATTGCTCGCCGCGCTTATTTCACTCACAGCCCTTGCGATTTACCTTTTCTCGCACCCTGTCAAGGGCCAGCGATTGGAGATTCTGGCCGGACGCTATAGCGGCAAGATAATTCTCTTCTATTTCCTCGCATACGCTACGGTCTTCTCGACCCTCGCGATCATCGCATACCTCAGGTTCCACTCCGACGTCGATTACGCAAACTTCCTGCAACTATACTACAGCGCTTCTCATGGCAAGTTCTTCACGAGCTGCCTATCGAATGCGCCCCACGAGATTAGCATATTCGCCGATCATAATTCGCCGATTTTGATGGCGATCCTTCCGGTCTTCCTGTTCCTGCCTTATCCGCCCGTCTTTATAGTGATCTCATCGCTGCTCCTGGGCGCGACCGCGCTCATTCTCTTCCGCTACTTGAGGCGGATCGTCCGCTTAGACAACCCAACTTCGCTTTGTCTCTCTTTCGCTGCGACGCTCGCCCCTTATTTTGTCAGCCAGAACTTCCAGGGGCTTTCGATGGAGATGTTCGGGCCACCGCTCTTCATACTCGCTTTCTATCTATTCGAAAGGGACCGATTCTGGCCGTTCATGCTATCCCTACTCGCGCTCAATCTCATCAAGGAACAGGTCGCAATCGTAATGCTCGTCTTCGTCCCGTTCGCCCTATTGCGGAGGAAGAACCTCAGGTGGGCTATCGGGCCGCTGGCCTTGAACCTCGCAATGCTTGTCATTTCGTTTGGGATCGTGATCCCGCATTTCAGGCCGACCGGTGCCTATAAGATACTGAATCCTGACACCGCAAGATCGCTGCCGGAGCAGGCACTCGGCTATCTGAGAGACCCCATGGGCGCCATTCGACAGGTGACGGAGCCGTTCAGGCTGACCTATATCTACATACTTGCCGCAACGAATCTATTCTTCCTGCCCTTCCTGGCTCTGGAATCGCTCTTCGTCCTGCCGTCGCTTGCAAAGAACTTGCTCTTCGTGGGCTGGGCCGCGAACATCATGTCGAAGCACACCCTGCTTCTGTCGGGGGCGATGTCGGTCGCCGTCGGGAAGGCTGTCAGAAGGATGTCTGCGGCGAAGGAGTCAGGAGACGAGGTGGAGGAGAGGCGGGATCGCGGTCCGAAGCCAGCATATTCGAGGACGCTTGCCATTCTGCTGCTCGCATCGTCGATCGCACACTTCCCGGTCTGGTGGAAGAACATCAACCTCGCGAAGGACGCGAACCACGAGGCCAGGCTCGAAGTGCTCGAGCGGATCCCGCCCGAGACGCCGATTGCTGCCCCACAGAATATGCTCGCCAGGTTTGCTGCGAGGAACAAGGTCTATAATTCAGCAACGCCCGAGGGGCTGACCGGCTTCGACATGCCCGTTGACTACGTCATCCTCGACATTTCGTTCCATCCAGAGCATTATGACTATGAGGCACTGCTGAGGGCGAGCAATGCGGGTGACGGTCTTCTGAAGGGCTTCAAGCCGACTTGGCAGGACGGTGGTCTTTATCTCTTTGAGAGGGTGGCGAAATGACTGAATCGAGAATCCTGGCGTTATCTCTTCTCCTCACCTCCCTTGTCCTTCGGCCTGCGGTGGGTGAAGAAATCTGGAATTGCTACACATCGGGCGGGAATGTCGCGGATATCGCTCTCGAGGGGGACAGCTACGTTTGGTGTGTGGGGTCGGGTGGAGCCGCGAGGTTCGATATCGAGACCGGGGAGAAACTCGTCTGGAACAAGGCGGATGGGCTTCCGGCCAACTCACTCAGATGCGTCGCCGTCGATGCGAAGGGGCTGAAGTGGTTCTCCGTGCCCCAGATGGGCGTCGTCAAGTTCGATGGTAAGGAGTGGAAGCGCCTCACCAAGAGCGATCCCGGACTCAACAACAATTTCGTGCTCAACATCATGGTTGACCGGAATGACCGGAAGTGGTTCTCAACCTATCAGGGCGGCGTGTGCGTTCTCGACGGCGAGGATTGGACCACATACACAACATCGAACAGCGGGCTCGCACACGACATGGTCTCCTCGATCGCCATCGACAAAAAGGGCCGCTACTGGTTCGGGACCTATCGCGGGGCCGGCGCGAGCGTCTTCGATGGTAGGGAGTGGGTGTCGCTCGGACCAGGCAACAGCGGCCTATCAGACACCTGCATCTACTCGGTCGCCATCGACAGCAAGGACCGGAAGTGGTTCGGCTCCTGCACTGAGGGAGTCAGCATGCTCGACGGTAAGACCTGGCATAATTTCCGAAAGTCGGCCGGTGTCCTTCCCGATGAGTGCGTGCGCAGGGTCTTCATCGACAAAGATGACCGACTCTGGGCAGGCACTTCCAAGGGCGGCGCCTGCTGCTATGACGGCAAGACTTGGACAACCTACGACATCGGAAGCAGCAAGATCGCGTCCAACAACGTGAAGTCGATCGCCCAGGATAGAAAGGGCCGCATCTGGCTCG
>JAFGIT010000392.1 GCA_016929465.1 Candidatus Coatesiibacteriota bacterium
AACCCAATACGCACCACAATCCCCTCAAAAAACATAAAACCGAACCAGCTCGACCTCTCAAAAACCGTCAATCTGATTATTGGGGAGCCCACCACCCCTTGGCTTATCACATCGCAGCCGCTATAATTGCGATGATGATTCGCATGATTGACCCGTGTCTCGTCCCATTCGATCTATGCGGACGAGCGATGAACTCATCTCGCGGAGGAGCATGAAAATGAGATCCGCCTCTACCTTCATAATATTCACCACTCTCCTTATTTTGCCCCTATCAGCCATAGCCGCACCAACGATAAATATCTATACCGACAGCTATACCTACTATCTCGATGACCAAATCGAGATAAGCCTCGCCGCCCAGAATTCCGGAGGACCGATGGCGGTCGCGGTCTTCATCGGACTTCTCACGCCCGACGGGCAGATATATACCCTTAGCGCCTATGGTCAGAGTGGGTGGTCGAACAAGATCGAACCCTGGATCCCCTGGATAGATGTGCCCCCCGCTTTCAATCTGGATTGGACTCCCTTCATCTGGGTCCAATTGCCGTCAGCCATGCCACCGATCGATGCTGGTGCCTATAATTTCGCAGCACTCCTAACATACCCTCATTCATTCACGCCCGTCAGCAATCTCAGCATCGCCCCATTCAACGTCATCCGTGGGATCACGATGGTCTCGATCCCAGCCGGACACTTCCTGATGGGCTCGCCGAGCGATGAAACGGGCCGGAACTCGAGCGAAGGGCCGCAGCGGACCGTGAATATCTCGGCCTTCGAGATATCGGAGACTGAGATTACCGAGCGCCAGTGGGAAGATGTGATGGGCTGGATCGACTCGAGAAAGGGCGTCAATTATCCCGTCGAAAATGCCACATGGTACGACTGTGCGGAATTCTGCAATAAAATGTCCGAGCAGGAGGGATTTGCCAAGTGCTACACCATCACCGACGTTCGATATAACGGCAGGCACATCAATCTGGCCAACGTAACCTGCAACTTCGATGCAAATGGCTATCGGCTTCCGACTGAAGCGGAGTGGGAATATGCCTGCCGCGCGGGGACAACCACTCGTTTTCATTCAGGCGACGCCGATTCAGACCTCGACCGGGCCGGGTGGTATTTCGATAACTCAAACTACAGCAAACAGCAGGTTGCCCAGAAGCAGCCCAATGCATGGGGCCTATATGATATGCACGGCAATTTGAAAGAGTGGTGCTGGGACATGTATAGGGCAGATTATTATGGGACGAGGCCAGACCCGGACACCAACCCCCGTGGGCCCGATTCTGGGACGCCGAGTGTGACTCGCGGCGGCAGCTGGTACGCCGCTGCCCAATACTGTCGGTCGGCGTGCCGAGATAACTACTGGGTCGGTACCGGCACCAGCTACATCGGCTTCCGCATCGTCAGATCGTTGAATTAGGTCGGGCTCTTCTAGGGGGCGCCGGCAGGTTTAATGCCCCAATTGAAGTCAGATAGGATTTTTGTCCGTGTCTGTCTTTAGTTGAATTCCACACAACAAGTGGCCCTGCCGAAAAAAACTCGAAAATCCGGCACGAAATTGTTACACTATTCCAAAAGCATTGGAGCACATTCTTTGCGTCTGTCCTGGGCAGTTCAGAGTCGGCTCGCGGGACAAGGCCCGAAACTCGAAGAGTACAGGGAGGAAAAAATGATGACTACCGGCCGCCTTGGAATGCTTCTGTTGATCATACTCACTCCGCTCTCCACAACAGCCGAGCCCACAATATCGATTTTCACCAATGCCGAGGAGTATCAGCCGGGTGACATCCTGGAGATCAGCCTGTCCGTTGAAAACGACGATTTAGAGATTGCGGTTGACGTCTATATCGTGATGATCCAGCCGGACGGGCGAATCTGGCCGATCTTCTACGAGGGATTCAGACCCTGCTACAGACCGTGGATAGAAAATATCTTCATTCCGGCTTGGTTCGAGATGGACCGCACTCCATTCTGGGCATTCGATCTCCCATCGGAAGCTCCTCCTATTTCCTGGTCCGGCGAATACCAATTCGTGGCAGCTCTTACATCACCCAACACGCATGATTATATCTGTGACCCGTCCTTTGCCCCCATCGTATATGAAACCGGCCCCTTAACGGACATAGTGATGCAATCGATCCCGGCAGGCTCTTTCTTGATGGGTTCCCCTGACGATGAAGAAGGTCGCTTCTCGCAGGAAGGCCCACAGCGGACGGTGAATGTCTCCCCGTTCCAAATGGCCGAGACGGAGGTGACTCAGAGGCAATGGGTGACCATAATGGGCTGGAATGAATCTCATCATCGCGGTGACGATTATCCGGTCACACAGGTCACCTGGTTTGACTGTCTCGAATTCTGCAACCGACTATCGCGGTCGGAGAGACTCACCGAGTGCTACGAGCTCGAAGGCGTTGTCCATTTCAATGGTCACATCGTGTTGGCCAACGTATCTTGCGACTTCGATGCTAATGGCTACCGCCTCGCAACCGAGGCGGAATGGGAGTATGCCTGCAGGGCTGGAACGACAACTCGCTTCTATTGGGGCGACAGCGACGATGAGGAGGTAATGGGGGAGTATTGCTGGTATGATGAGAACGCTGGCGATTCTCGCGCGGTCGGGCAGAAGCTCCCAAACGCATTCGGGCTGCTCGATATGCAGGGCAATGTGTCCGAGCATTGCTGGGACCGGTTCGAGAAGTACTTCTACGAGGGGAGGCCAGACCCCGACACCGATCCTACAGGACCTGAAGAAGGTGACAACCGCGTCGTGCGTGGAGGCAGCTATCATTCCTATCCCAGACACTGCCGGTCCGCCTATCGCGGCTACAACTGCACCTACCGCGGATTCAGCAACTACGGCCTCCGCGTCGTCAGGTCGGTGCGGTAGCAGTCTTGCGCTTCGAATGAATAAACTCCCCCGCAACAATTCCAGTTGACTCTTCCCGACAAGTTTGGCGAAATGCAATCGGCCCGGCTTATGATTGCGAGATCCGGCTGCCGACCGGCGGCGTGAGATCTGAACTTATCTAATTAGAATTCACAGCGATGGAAGAGCATGAACAACACGATGACAGATAAAAGGCCCGCGAGGCTCCTGCTCGAGGACGGCTCAGGCTTCTGCGGGTACGCGTTCGGCGCGGAGACTCCCGTTGCGGGAGAGGTCGTCTTCAACACCGGGATGGTTGGCTATCCCGAGAGCATGACCGACCGTTCCTACCGGGGACAGATACTCGTCCTGACCTATCCGCTCATAGGCAATTATGGCGTCCCCGAGGAGGTCCTTGAGGAAGGCCTCTCCAGGCACTTCGAATCCGAGGGCATCCAGGTCCTCGGCCTCGTCGTTGCCGATTACTCCTTCAAATATTCCCACTGGAGTGCAAAAAGGTCGCTCGAAGACTGGATGATCGAGCATAACATCCCCGGCATATATGGCATAGACACGCGAGAATTGACCAAGCAGCTCCGCGAGCAAGGCACGCTCCCCGGCAAGATAATCTATGAGACCGACGACATCGAATTCGACGAGCCGCACGAGCGTAATCTCGTGAAGGAGGTCAGCGTCGCCGAGCCTATCGAATACAAGCGCGGGGACCAGCGCGTGATACTCGTCGATTGCGGCGTCAAGAACAACATCATCAGGGCGTTCACCCGCCGAGGGATCTCGGTCCTTCGGTGCCCCTGGGACTACGACTTTTCAAAGGAGAAGGCTGACGGCCTGGTCGTGTCGAACGGCCCCGGCGACCCGAAGATGTGCCCCGAGACCGTCGAGAACGTCCGCCGCGCGATGTCCCGCAACATGCCGATACTCGGGATATGCCTCGGCTCGCAGATACTGGCGCTAGCGTCGGGTGCAGACACCTACAAA
>JAFGIT010000393.1 GCA_016929465.1 Candidatus Coatesiibacteriota bacterium
CAGGTTGGATGGCCTCTATCAAGAATTCGACAAGCCGAAAAAGGTCAACGCTCGGATTGAATATCTCGATCCTCATACGCGCGAGACTGCGGCCGATGAGACCTCTCCGGTTCTTAGCGCAGCGAATGGGGCCACGGCATTGGCGGTTGTCGTTCGCGGATTCGAGAATCCGAATGTTCCCCATGTCTTCGACTCCATCGATCCGGCAAAGGAACTCGCGAGGTTCATCGGCAATATCATCGAAAGAGACCTCTGGGTCTGTGAGCGGCGTCTCGAAAGGATTGATCTGATGTATGCCAAGGCCAAGTCTGATGAACTGGCCAGGGAAAGGACCGTCGTCGCGAAGTGCATCGAGCACCTCAACGATGGCGAACTCCTAGAGCGCGTCGAGCTGCGCCCCGAGGAAAGCGAGGCCATCAAGGCGATTGAGTTCTATACGGCGAAGCCGCTGCTTGCCATCTTGAATGCTGACGAGTGCAAAGCGGCCACTGAAAGGCTGAAGGAACTCTCCGACGACCTCAAGTCGTCAATGCCTAGTCACATCACAGTGGTCTCCGTCTGCGCTCGAATCGAGCAGGAGCTCCTCGAGTTGGAGGAGGATGATCGCTGCACATTCATGGACGATATGTGTATCACCTCCCTTGCTCAGGACCGGATCATAAGAGCCTCATACGAGGCAACCGGGACAATCTGCTTCTTCACTGTAGGAAACGATGAAGTGCGGGCCTGGCCGCTCAGGGCCGGCACCAAGTCCGTAGGCGCGGCAGGGACGATCCATAGCGATTTGGCCCGAGGGTTCATAAGGGCCGAGGTTCTGGGATTCGACGACTATCTGAAGGCCGGCTCGGTGCGGGAGGCGAAGGCTCAGAAGATGGTGAGGCTCGAGGGGAAGGAATATACGGTGCAGGATGGTGACATCATAGAGTTCCGGTTCAACGTATAGCTTCATTGGTTGCTACTTGCACCTGTCCGCTGTGGTTGTTTAGTCTTGCTGCGAGCTGGCCATCTATTCCCTTTGCATCTTCGACTGTGAATTGACCGGCAGGATACTTGCGATTTGATGTCATCTGTTTGACTTCAAGCCATTTGACCGAAGCCGCAAAAATATGTCAGATTCTTGGAGTGCAGTTGATTTCCGCTTATTGCCAAAGGGAGTGGGATGAAGAAGTCGAAGATATTTCTCTCGGTGTTGCTGCTCATCGCAGTGATGTTTTTCCTCTCTTTTCTCATCACGATTTTGGCGTCGCTTGTCATACCTCCTAAGAACCTCCTGCCGGGAGAGGATATTAGCTCATCCGAGACGAGGGGGAAGCCAGAGGAGAAGGAAGCAAGCGGGAGCACTTCGGGGGAATATCTTGCCGAAATAAATAGCCTTATATTTTCGCCTGATCTCGACGCATCGAGGCGCAGAGACGTTCTGATAGAGCAAGGTGCCGCTGCATTTCCCGGGGACGAGCTGCTCCAACTCCTGCTGAGGGAAGTCCGCCTCGAATCGATCCTATCGAAATCCTATGTGACGGATGATGAGTTGAGCAAGTATGAGGGCTATATATCATCGATCGAGGACAAGTCACCAGACGCTCGAATAGACTACGCCCGAGCTCTTATCCACGTTGATCGATATCGCGATGCGATATCGAAGCTGCGGGAATTGCTTGCCCTTGTGCCGGATAGTGTGCGTGGCAACTACTATTTGGGGGAATCCTTTGCTCGAGAGCTGAGACTCCGAGACAGCGCGAGGCACCTGAGAATAGCGCTGGAACATTGCGGCGACTACAGGATTGCAGGGGAACTCCTGAAACTGGTCGGCAAAGCCGAGGGCCTCGCGAAGGTCCCGGTCTCTGTAATCTCGGCGCGAGAAATGCTCCCCAACCTCGAGATCGATATGGAAGGGCTGATGGCAATCGGCAATCTTTTGCTCTGGCTAGATGATCCCGCACTTGCAGGAGTTGCATTCACCAGGGCAATAAGTATGTCGCCCGAGAGCGCCGACGCACATATCGGCCTGGCGAGGTCCCAATTCGAAATCTCCGCAGACATCAAGTGCAGAAGGCCTTCCGAGCTCAGGCTGAACTCGCTCATCGGAGCAGCAGAGCATCTGGAAAAGGCGGCCATTCTGAACAAGGGAAATCGCATGACGCTCTTGCAGCTTGCGGAGGAGCTAAGGGCGCTGAGGCAACAAAAGGACGGGATAATCATATATTCTGCCGTAGCAGAATATCTCCGGGATACTGGGCAATTGCCTGGAAAGGACCACGATTGGCTATTGATAGATTCAGAGGGAAAGGCGCCTCAGGTCGCAGGGGACATCGACCGGGACTCAGGGATCGCTCTGGCTTCTGAAAGCCTCGTCACTAACCGCGAGAAGGTCGAGGGCTGGAAAGGCCCGTATCTGCTGGCCCCCAACTCTGATTCCTGGGGACGCTCATATATGGTGAGACTCTGGCACGGTGACGAGACGTCCTCCAGGATCTTAACATTGAGCGCCGGTCCCAATGGAATTCTCGAGACACCCGGGGCCGCCCGATCAACCGAAGGGGATGACTTGGGTCTCTTCTTCGAGCTGAGAGCATCAGAACCATAGCGATCCCCGGCGGGATTCATCTTCAGCGTCGGCGATTCTGAGCCAAGGCGGCCCCCGCAGATTTCCTATGCTCGTATCCAATAAGCCCCGAATAGATGAATGACGCCCACGAGAATGGCAGAAGGCTGCAACTTGCG
The DNA here is from genome assembly GCA_016929465.1 of Candidatus Coatesiibacteriota bacterium. Classification (GTDB taxonomy): domain Bacteria; phylum B130-G9; class B130-G9; order B130-G9; family B130-G9; genus JAFGIT01. The sequence goes on from JAFGIT010000393.1 coordinate 2,722, forward strand.
ATTTTTTTCATTATTGGGGTCGAGAGCCGGTTGAAAATGACCTTTTTGACTGCTTTCTTGGCTATTGAGAAAGGATGGCCCTCGAAGACAGTAGTCTGATCTACCCGCAAAGATGCGCGCAGCTCGGGGTGTTTTGCTGCGAGCACGGCTGCGTCCTTGCCAGCTTGTTTTTGTCTCGCGAGAAACTCGTCAAGCGTCTGGGCGTGGTCGTGAAAGACCTCCGCCTCCGGCTCATATATAATAGGGATGCTCTTCTGTGCGAGTTTCCAGCCGAGAAAGGTGTCGTCGTAATATATGACATCGGTCGGGAATCCCCCGCAGTCCAGAAGTAGCCTCTTGGGGAATGAGCAGTTGCAGGTATATAACATGCTGAAGTGAAGACTATCTCCGCGCTTCGCATGGTTCAGTTGGAATTGAGCCGCGCTTCTTTCATCCAGATATCGGACGAACCTGGTCCGATTGACTCCTGGCGCGAGTTTGACCCCTCCCTGCACCGCAGTCCTGCCTCCCATTTTGTCGAAAGCTCTGATGTGCTTTCGTATGAGATCATCTGACGCGATTATGTCATCACCCATGAACAGCAGTATTTCCCCGCGTGCTTTTCCTGCGGCGAGGTTTCTCGCTACTGCGGGACCGGAGTGATCCTGCGAGTAGTAGCTGAGCCACGAATCCTCGCGCGAATTTTTCTCCAACCAATTGAGTGTCCCATCTGTTGAACCATCGTCAACGATGACTAATTCGAACGATTCCTGGGGATAGCTTTGGCGTCTAAGTGAATCGATGGCGCCAATTAATTTATCCAAGCGATTGAATGTTGGGATTATGACTGATAGGCGGCAGTTGGAGCGGGATTGGCTTTTCAAATTGACTCTCTCAAATGTGCAAAAGAAGGCCTCTATGCTCTCGGTCGCGTCTGACAGTCAAGCGATTTCACCGTGCCCGATTCGGGGATGCTCATGGCCGTGACTTGGGGTTTGACAAGCGAGCACGAAGCATTTAGCATATAGCGCGATAACAAGACCGGCATACCGGTTTGTTACTGAATGGGGTAGTCCAAAATTATGTTGAAAGAGCATCACCGAACCGTCCTTTTTCTGTTCGCTGCTTGCGATATTGTGGCCACCGTTGGCGCGTTTATCGCGGCGTACTATATACGGTTCTTCACCTTCTTTGAAGCGCCGTCCGGCGTGCCGGACATCGGGCTTTATGTGGACCCCTTCGTGGTTGGTGCGATCGCGGTGCTCTGGACTTCGGCATTCGCTACGGCTGGCTTATATCGGCCAAGGAGATTGCGTCCCAGGATTGACGAGTTCTTCAAAATAATCTATGTCGTTATCCTCTCGGTTTTCGTCCTGATGGGCCTCGGCTACCTCTATAGAGACTACCTCTTCTCGCGAGGAGTATTGCTGATCTTCCTGATCCTCGATGTCATCGCCATTCTCTCTTTCAGGATGGCGCTTCGTAGCGTATTGGCTCACTTGCGAAAGGCCGGCTACAATCTCAGACGAATATTATTGATAGGCAGCGGCGACCTGGCAAAGACCCTCATCAAGAAGATTATTGAGAATCCATATACTGGTCTGAAGATAGTCGGCGCGCTCGACAACTCGAGAAGGATTGGCGAAAGGGTGGAAGACGATGTCAAAGTCGTGGGGCGAATCTCTGAGACCAGGCGCATCGCCACGGAACTCGGGGCGGACCAGGTATTGATCACGCTTCCTTTTTCTGAGCACAAGGTCCTTCAGAAAGTCCTCAACGACCTGAAGGACACACTTGTTGATATAAAGATTGCGCCGGACATCATGCAGCTGGTTATGCTTCGCTCTTACGTGGAGCAGCTGGATGGGATACCGATTGTGAACCTGACCTATACGCCGCTATCAGGATGGCGATACAGATTGAAACGCTCCTTGGACGTAGCGCTCTCGGCCCTGGGCCTCATTCTCGCATCTCCGGTTTTCCTGTTAGTCGCTATAGTCACGAAATGCACATCCAAAGGACCTGTCTTCTTCAGGCAGGAGCGACTCGGCCTGGACGGCAAGTCTTTTGTCATGCTGAAGTTCAGGACAATGGTCAATGGCGCAGATCAGGCGGGCAAGGAATGGACCACGAAGAATGATCCGCGGATAACCAAATTCGGCTCATTCCTGAGACGGTTCAGCATCGACGAGATACCGCAGTTCTACAATGTCTTGAGGGGGGAAATGAGCATAGTCGGCCCACGGCCCGAGCAGCCTGCTTTCGTGGATGAATTCAAGAACACGATCCCGCTTTACATGCTGAGGCACAAAGTCAAATCCGGGATGACTGGGCTCGCCCAGGTCAACGGATGGCGTGGCGACACATCGCTTAGGAAGCGTCTCAAGAGCGATCTGTATTACATAGAGAACTGGTCCATATCGATGGACATCAAGATACTCCTCTTCACTGTTGCCAGGGCATTCAATCAGAAAAACGCCTATTGAAATGATCTCAACGCTCACCCTCAACCCCGCCCTCGACCGCACAATCAGGGTAAAGAACCTCACATTCGACGACGCCAACCGGGTCCTGTCTGAGGAGCGATTCGCAGCGGGAAAGGGGATCGATGTCTCCCGCGCTGTCATAGAGCTTGGAGGTTCCACGATGGCATTCGGCTTCGTTGGCGGCTACGCCGGCATGGAGCTCGAGGACCGGTTGCGACTTGCCGGAGTGGATACTGACTTCGTTCGCATAAGTTCCGAGACCAGAACCAACGTCGTCATAAGGGACGTAGAGTCGAACTCAATCACTGCACTCAATGCCAGGGGGCCGCATGCGACCCACGTTGAATATGAGCAGCTTCTGAAGAAGCTCAGAGAGCACAAGTTCGCGCCTGGTTTTTTCGTGATCTCCGGCAGCGCCCCTCCTGGAGTGCCAACGGATGTCTATTGCGAAGTTATCAACATAGCAAAGCGCAATAACCTCAAGGCCGTGCTCGATGCGGATGGAGAACTCCTGAAGAGGGGAATTGAGGCCGGACCGTTCATGATAAAACCTAACAGCCATGAGCTTCGCCGCCTGCTTGGTTACGAGGTTCACGGCATTGATGAAGTGGAGCGCGCTGGACAGAAGGTCAGGGAGATGGGAGTTGAGAACGTCCTCGTCTCGATGGGCAAGGACGGGGCAGTCCTGGTATCCGCCGATGGGTCTTACTTCGCGAAGCCGCCATTGGTCGATGCAGTCAGCCCGATCGGTGCCGGCGACTCCCTCGTTGCGGGCTTCATTTTAGGCCTGGACTCGGGGCTTTCATTCTGTGAGAGTCTAAGGCTTGGCGTGGCGGCTGGTGCAGCCTGTGCTCTTACACCCGGCACGGAACTATGTAAGTATGAAGATGTATATATAATCAGGTCAGAAGTAGAGATAACAAAGCTCAAATAGGAAGAGCTTTTACTAAATAATGATTTTCTAGCTTTCGGAGGTTTCGGTGAATATTTGTGTTGTCGGAGTTGGATATGTTGGCCTGGTGACAGGCGCCGTCTTTGCTGATTTGGGCAATGATGTAATCTGCGTCGATATCGATGAGAAGAAAGTCGAGGATCTAAAGAAAGGGATAATGCCGATCTTCGAGCCGGGACTTAAGGAGATAGTTGTCCATAATTCGAAGGACGGCCGTCTCACCTTCACAACTAGCATAAAGGAGGGTGTGAGGAAGTCCGAGATAATCTTCATCGGCGTGAATACCCCACCAAAGGACAATGGGGAGACCGATCTAAGCTACGTCAAAGCCGTTGCTGAGAGCATAGCCGAGTGTATCGACGGCTATAAAATAATCGTCAACAAGAGCACCGTTCCGGTCGGGACCGGCGATCTGGTAAGGGAGATAATCGACAGCAAGAAGCGCAAGGATGTTGATTTTGACGTGGTCTCGAATCCTGAGTTCCTCCGGGAGGGCTCTGCGATAAAGGACACCCTGGAGCCAGACAGAATCGTTATCGGTGCGCCGAGCAAGAATGTCGCGATGAAGCTGCTCGAGCTCTATGCAGTTCTGGAGCGACCGATGATCATCACCGATGTGCATAGCGCGGAGATCATCAAGTACGCATCAAACGCTTTCCTCGCCACGAAGATTTCCTTCGTCAATTTCATAGCGGACCTTTGCGAACTGGCTGGAGCTGACGTCAATCATGTCGTAAAGGGCATGGGCTCTGACAAGCGAATCGGCGGACTTTTCCTTCAGCCGGGGCTCGGCTACGGCGGCTCTTGCTTCCCCAAGGACAGCAGCTCCCTAGCACACACTGTGAAGACCTATGGCGGCGATTCATCCATCATCGACGCTGTGATGCGCATCAATGCGCAGAGAGCCAAGAGGCTCTTGGAGAAAATCGAGAAGCGTTTCTCCAGCAAACTGGAGGGCAAGACCTTCGCGATGCTCGGATTGGCCTTCAAGCCCAATACCGATGACATTCGCGACGCCAAGTCACTGGATTTGATAAAGGGATTGCTCAAGCACAAGGCGATTGTCAAAGTCTATGATCCAGCTGCCATGGGCAATGTTAAGGAATTCTTCCCTGATATCACATACTGTCAGAACGCTTACGAGGCGACAGAGGGCGCCGATGCACTGATCCTCGTAACCGAATGGAATGAATTCCGGCTTCTCAACTTCGAGAAGGTAAGAAAAGTGATCAAGCAGCCCATACTATTTGATGGGCGTAATTTATACGATCCGAAGAGAATGCATGCCCTTGGATTCGAATACCATGGCATGGGCGTGAAGTCCTTCGAAGGGAGCTGTTGACATGCCTAGATCGATCGTGACTGGCGGAGCGGGATTCATCGGTTCGCATCTGTGCGAGCATCTACTTGCCAATGGACATGAGGTTATCTGTATCGATAACCTGCTGACTGGGACAACGGACAATCTCGCTCAGATCAAGAGCGATAGATTCACTTTTCTAAAGTACAATGTGACGAACTACCTGTTCATAAATGGCGAACTCGATTACGTGTTTCACCTTGCGAGCCCTGCCAGCCCTGTTGACTACCTCGAGCTGCCGATCCAGACAATGAAAGTCGGCGCTCTTGGGACTTTGAATGCCCTGGGGCTGGCAAAGGCGAAGAACGCGACATTCCTCCTTGCGTCTACTTCAGAGGTCTATGGCGACCCCGAGCATCACCCTCAGGAAGAGACCTATTGGGGAAATGTGAATCCGATCGGCCCCAGAGGGGTCTATGATGAGGCGAAGCGGTTCGCGGAGGCGCTCACGATGGCGTATTCACGCTATCACGGAGTGAAGACTCGGATAGCTCGCATATTCAACACATTCGGTCCGCGCATGAGGCTGAAAGATGGACGAGTGGTGCCGAACTTCATGTGTCAGGCATTGGCCAAGAAACCTCTCACCGTCTATGGCGACGGTTCCCAGACGCGGTCGTTCTGCTATGTCTCGGACCTTGTGGAAGGCCTATACAAATTGATGATGTCCAGCGAATTGGACCCGACGAATATCGGAAATCCGAGCGAGATGTCGATACTGGAATTCGCGAAGCGAATAAATCAGCTGACAGGAAATTCTGCTGGAATTGTCTTTGAGGAATTGCCTATAGACGATCCGAAATATCGACGTCCGAATATAGGCAAGGCCAAGCGAGTCCTCAATTGGGAGCCGAAGATTGCTCTGGCAGAAGGGCTAGAAAGGACGCTCGAGTGGTTCAAGATCGAGATTGCCAGGACTGCACAATCTGAATAGGCCAGTTGGATCGCGGCAAGACTCGATGCTAAGACAGATTCCCGAGCCTACTTGGCTCGAGTTCTCGGCACGGGAGAGCGATCGCCCGTCTAATGATGTTGAGTTCAGATGGCGACGGTGTTTGCTCCCGGTGTGGAATAGAAGAGCTTAATTTGGAGATAGTTTGCATTTGACACAGACACTCATTCAGAAGATCGTGGCGGCGCACAGCTCGGAGAGATGCAGGCCCGGCGATGTAGTCTGGCTTTCCATTGATCTGGCTACCGCCCGTGATTTCGGCGGCGCCAATGTTGTCAAAAATCTGGAGCGGGAATATCCGGAGACGCCCGTCGAGGACCCTTCCGCGACTTTGTTTACCTTCGACTGTCAGGCTCCGGCCAACACTATCGGCTACGCCAACAACCAGCATATAGTCCGCACATTTGCGAAGAAGCACGGCATCAGGATATACGATGTCAATGGTGGGATAGGCTCGCATTTGATCATGGACCGGGGCCATTGCATTCCAGGCTCGACCGCAGTGGGAACGGACAGTCACTTGAATCTCGTCGGCGCGATTGGCGCTCTGGGCCTGGGAATGGGGGACCGAGATATCGCTTTCGCGTTCAAGACTCAGAGAGTCTGGTTCAAAGTGCCGGAGACGATCGAGGTTAGGATGATCGGGACCTTTGACTATCCGACCACACCGAAGGACATGGCCCTCCTTTTCCTGGGGAACCTGGGGCCTTCTGGTGCCCTCAATGCGGCAGTCGAGTTTTGTGGTGCAGCGGTCGAATCGCTTAATCTCTCAGGTCGCATCACGCTATCAAGCCTGGTTACGGAGGCTGGAGGTGTAGCCGGCTTGATATCACCGAGCGAGGCGGTGCTGGACGAGCTCAAGGTTAGCAAGGGCAATCGCGAGAGGGTGGTCAAGCGGGATGCCGGCGCACCATTTGTTCGGAAGATAGAGATCGATGTCTCGGGATTGCAGCCAAAGGTGGCTATGCCAGGAAATCCATGCTCGGTTGTGAATATCACCGAGGTTGCCGGCACCCCTATAGACTCGGTTTTGATTGGTTCATGTACGAACGGGCGGTACGAGGATATAGTCCTCGCGGCGGACATTCTCGAAGGTCGCAAGGTCAAGAACGGGGTCATGTTGAAGATTGCGCCCGCGACACGTGAGATATATGGACGTCTTCTCAAGGAGGGGATAATCTCCAAGCTGTATGATGCCGGAGCAATAATTGTGAACCAGGGCTGTGCCGGTTGTGCGGCCGGCCAAGTAGGAATGACCGGAAAGGGAGAAGTGCAGATAAGCACGGGCAATCGCAATTTCCCCGGGAAGCAGGGAGCAGGGGATACCTATCTTGCCAGCCCCGTGGTTGCGGCATATTCTGCCATCTATGGAGAAATACGAGTTCCGGAGTAACCCGCGAGAATCCGATAGATAATGAGTGCGTCATTAACCGAGACAGTCCAGGAGAATTGGACACCATGCATATAACGGGTCGCGCATGCTTCATCAAGAATGCAAGCGGCGCGCTAATCGACAACATAGACACTGACATGATTTTTCACAACGCCCATCTCCACGTAACAGACATTGCGCAAATGGCGCAATATGCGTTCGGAAATCTCTCTGGATGGGAGAAATTCCCCGAATCGGCGTCCAATTACGACATTCTGGTTGTTGGAGGCAACTTCGGCGCAGGGTCATCGCGTCAGCAGGCGGTGGATTGCTTCATTGCTTCAGGCATAAAGGCGATATTGGCTGAGTCATTCGCCCCCATCTATTTCAGGAACGCCATCAATTCAGGTATGGCAGTCCTGACACTCGAAGGAGCGCAGGAGGGGGCAAGGCAGACACTCGAGGAGATTCCGGATGGCGCTGAGTTGTCCGTGAATCTGAAGACCGGCGAGGTCGCAATAGGCGGCAAGAAGGGGGTCATATCCTGTCCGCCGATCCCGCCAGTCCTGCTATCGATCATAGAGGCAGGGGGACTATTCGAGTTCGCGAAGAAAACATCAAAATAGAGCATAAGGGAGAAGAGCATGGCGAAATCGAAAGTGGCAGTTCTGAAGACAGAGCCGGGCACGGTTCTCGAAGACTATGGCAAGCTTCTGCGAATGGCAGATTACCAGCAGCATTTGCCGAAAGACAAAGAGACGGCCTTGAAGATCAACATTTCATGGCACGTATTCTATCCTGCCTGCTCAACAACTCCCTGGCAGCTGGAAGGCGTTATCAAGACGATGCTAGAGGATGGCTACCCGGTGGAATCTCTCTACGGGGCACACAACCGGACCGTTGTCGTTTCAGCCAAGAAGGGGGAGATCGCAAACAAGCACAAGCCGGTGCTCGAGAAATACGGGATTCGCAACATCCATCTCTATGAGAATGAGGATTGGGTCACTTACCATCCGAAGGGCGAGATCCTCGTCCTGCACGATATATATAAGGGCGGCATCCAGATACCGAAACGCCTGATCGGAAGCAATATAATCCAGATGCCCACGATGAAGACGCACGTCTTCACTACAATGACTGGTGCGATGAAGAACGCTTTTGGTGGCCTATTGCACGAGAAGCGTCATTGGACGCATTCGGTAATACACGAGACGCTCGTGGACCTGTTGACTATCCAGAAGGAAATCCACCCCGGTCTCTTTGCCGTAATGGACGGGACCTTTGCTGGAGACGGCCCGGGGCCACGGTGCATGGTCCCACACGTCAAAGACTATATTCTCGCAAGTTCTGATTTGGTCGCCATTGATGCAGTATCCGCTCATATGATGGGGATGGACCCGTTGGAGCTCAGGTTCATCCGAATAGCCCACGAGAAGGGCCTCGGCTGCGGAGATTTCAATGAGATCGAGATAGTCGGTGAAGATGTATCCGAGGTCAATTGGCAATTCAAGAGAGATTGCAACACCTTCGCAAGTCGCGGCCAAAAATGCATCTACTGGGGACCACTGAAGTTCGCGGAGAAGTTCCTGCTTCGCACATTTCTTGCTCCGTGGTCATATCTCGCCTCGATATTGTATCATGATTACTACTGGTATCCTTTCAAGGGTAAGAAACGTGTCGAAGAGGCGCTCAAGACCAAGTGGGGCCAGCTCTTCCAGAAGTATTGAGGCCCTCACCGCCTCGTGATGCAGTGATTGGCGGATAGCGCGGCCCACACCACACGACGCGCCATGCCCTCTGTGTTCTTGCAGCTTGGCGCGGCGATTGGCCGAATACGGGCTGTCAAGTGGACGCAATTGCGGTCATCATGTGATGTACTGCCGTTCCATTCCTGAGTGCATGCCGGCTTTCCTATATTATAGGCGCACGACGCCACTTACCTCGAATTAGCCATCTGGCCGAACTAAGGTGGCACATCCCTGTATTCAGGCCAACGAAAATCTGGAGATGGGCGTGGGCAGACGGCAGCTCTTCTTTCTCTTTATCAAGGCCCTTTCGATCCAGGAAGCGAATATAGTACATGCCTTTCATACCATTAATTTTCTGAAGCACGGTGAGTGCCCAAGGACTTAATCGTCGTGCTCCCCCACTCGACAAGCTCGACCTCGCAGTTCGCTACGAGGGCTCCAAGGACTTCAATCCCGCCGAAATGCCCGAGCATCAATATGGCGGCGCGATCGGATACTCATTCACGGAATACTCCAGCGTCGCCCTCGAGTATCTTCGCGGTGAGTTCAAGGATGATGACATCCGTGCACGGAATCTGGTGACTCTTCAACTGGCGCTGGAGTTCTAGACTGCCGGACTGGGATTATCCAGTCGCTATTCGTGAAATTCCGGATCAAGGATGGATAGGGGTGTGTCCACCGGGGACCACTGAAGCTCGCGGAGTCACTCTGTGACTCCGCCCAGGTCCACTCTCATATAAATGCCCAGCGTTGGGCGTATAGAATGTGAGGGAATGTATTTGACAACCGTCATTGTATGGACAAAAGTGTCAGTACTTATTAATAAGTACTGACACTTTTGTCCTTGTTGGGGGTAGTGATGAAAAAACAGCAAACCGAATTCGAGCGCGCCATCGAGGTCTTTCGAAATCAAGGCGGACTCCTGCGAACCAGCGAGGCAATGGAACTCGGCATCCATCAACGGACGCTCTACCTGATGCGGGACAAAGGAGTCGTTGAAAATCTATCAAGAGGGCTTTACCGTCTTGCCGAGATGCCTCCCCCTGGCAGACCCGATCTCGTGACGGTGGCCCTGAAGGTCCCCAAGGGCGTGATCTGCCTGATTTCGGCCCTCGCCTTCTTCGATGTGACAACGCAGATTCCCCATGAGGTGCACGTGGCGGTTCTCCTGAATGCCAGGATTCCCAGACTTAGGTACCCACCTATTCGTGCTTTCAGGTTCGGCGTCAAAGCATTCTCGGCTGGGATTGAGGGCCACGAGATAGATGGTGTGCCAGTTCAGATCTACTGCCTCGAGAAGACTGTGGCTGACTGCTTCAAATTCCGCAACAAGATTGGCCTGGATGTCGCGATTGAGGCGCTGAAAGAGTGCCGAATGCGCAGAGAATTCAACATTGATAAACTAATGGGATTCGCTCGCATCTGTCGAGTAGGCAATGTGATCCGGCCATATATAGAGGCAGTGTTCTGAGGAAACGACGGCCTCGATATGGGAGCACTCGCCTAACAAATATGAGGGAATGGGTCGATCACTGGTGATGAGACCGATTCCTGTTCTATTTGGGTCTTTTGAGTAGTATTACGCTGGCTATTATTTCCTTTCCATCGTAACTGCCTATTTTCGCAGGTCTGAATCCGCCCGGCGTCTCCTTTGCCGTGTAACCCGACGCTCTGAGAACTTCGGTTACTGTGGTGCCCCATCCTGCAGCCAAAGCCTCAACGACGGCTCCCCACATTGAGCGCGGGAAGCCTCTAGCCGAAAGCCAGACCTCCGGCCCATAGTCGAGCTTCGGCCAGGTGGATGCGAGAGATTTCCCATCCGGCAGAATCATACTCGGCACACCAGGTTGAGCTAGAATGACATCGGCATCCAGATTTAATTTATCCCTGAGATTGTTGAATCGAGGATCAGCCGACTTGACTCGCTGAATCACATCCATGTGATGTGTTAGCTTCATTAAGTCCAGATCCGCGCAGATTTCAGCCAGTCGGTGTGAACTAGTCCAACCCTCAGATGTTTCGTGATAGGCAGCTCGTTCGGGGAACCTCCTAAGAAAACGATAGTTTGCGCATAATTATGAAGAGTGCCTGGAGAGAGGTTTTCTTCAGCTGCTAATTTGGCCTGCTCCGTTGCCCAGTCTGCCAGTGGCTCTCCATTGAAAATCGGCTCGGCCGCTGACCGATCGACCGTCGTAGATTTGCCGATCAGAATTCCCATTATGCCGTTGATGCGATTGCATCTCAGCCCACCGACGGTGACCACACCGAGCCGGAAACCCGGCGGATAGCCACTAACATTAATATATTCCTGCAATTCCTCCGGAAACACGCAAGCTCTACCCACAATATTATCTGAGCTGTCACGTAGGAGCCTTATGCGTCTCGCCTTCTTATTCAGACATCCCATACAATCGCTTGATCTAAGGTGCTCAGGCACTCCGATTATTCTCGCCACTAAGTCTGCGCCCTCAACCTCAACCCAATCTAAGGCGGAAATGACTGGAGAGGGGGAATCATTGACATATAGGTCAACCTCGATAGCTGGACAGAGCCATTCGCACAGCTGCTTGATATCCCAACAGGTCTCACTCGAATGAATGCGCAAGAGCCCATTATCACCTTTGGGAGGAGAATCGAGGTAAATCCTGACACACGTTCCCCCGTCTTTGACCTTCCCCTGTTCATTTTCATCCGCCACTCTCAGGAGCGGACGAGAGTTAGGGCCATTTGCGAATTCGAGGACTACTGTTTTTTCCGCGGCAGCGTCATAGCGACGGGTTATCACTCTGACTTTCTCCCCGAGCATGAAGACTGAGAAGAAGCCTATACCATATTGCCCGTATGATTCAAAACCGCTTCCCGCGAGGCCGGAAAGCTCGGCGCGCATCAGTTCCGATCCCCAGAAGGAAGTCCCGAAATCAAGAAATGGCCCGGTGAGCACCCTCTCGGACATCCCAATTCCGTTATCTTGGATCTCGAGCCAATGGCCTTGTTCGTCCTTGCCCAATCGGACATCGATTCTGCCCCACTTTTCATCACGCTCTTCAAGAACTCGCCGGGCGCGGACTGCGTCGATCGCGTTTTGAATGAGCTCGCGTAGCGGGACGGTCTTGTCGTCGCCATAGAGTTGCTCCCCGCCAAGTTTGACGACCAATGAGGCGACATCTGTTACGCGAATCCGAGTGTCAACAGGCCGCCATCCTTTGACGGGGATGTACTTGCGGAGCCGGTCGGCGTCGGATACGCCCTCGACCCTCCGGGCGGCAAGTCTCTTGCCGTCCTTTTTCTCCTTTAAGAGCGCGTCAACCTGGCTCAACTCGTCGTCAACCATGCGGAGTGAGTCGAAGCACGTCCACCAGGCCTCCGCTTCAGTAACCAAGAATGGTCGTGATGACGTGAATCTAAGATAGTCGCTATCCCTGCGTGGTTGAGAGAGTTTGCCCTGAAAAATCCAATGCTTCGCTGATTCGATTGGAAGCTTCCTAAGAAGCCGCAATATACGAGGCGCGCGCCTCGCGTCCAGGTGCGCAGCGTCAGCAGCGCGGAGAATACATGCGAGTTTGAGCTCATCGATTGTCCAATCGCAGGGGAATCCGGCCGGCGCGCCGCATACTCCCCTCAGTTTGCCGGCCAACTCCTCAATAGACCACCAATGGCTGTGAGCTATCCGCCCAATCTGCCATCCAAAGCACTCTCTCAGTTTTGAGTCCTCAAGGAGATAGAACTCCTCGTCTCCATTCGCGGCCTTGATTGGCTCCGTAACCAACGTCTCCGCCTGCCTTGCGTGCGCCTCACGCAGCGCGGTACTTGTGGCTCGCCGCTTTGCATTGTGGGAAGCCTGCTCGAAGTCATCATCTGTCGGCGCGCGTCCCAGTTCCGCCTTCAATTCAATAGCGAGAGCATCTCTCCATCCTACGGTCTTTTCGAGATCATCTAGCCTTCCCGGATATGTTGCCAGGGCCATTCCGAGATCGTGCACAAGGAATGCTCCGCCTAACACGAAGGCCTCGGCGGGATTGATTGGATAATCCTCCCCGGACACAGTATCAACGATGCCCCAAAGCGCATCGATGTGCGTTATGTCATGAACCGTAAACTCGGGCAGGTCTCTGTGGATCTCTGCCGCGACTGGCTTCACTTTCTCCCTGAAATTTAGATAGGCATTTCTAAGACGTTCACGAATACCATCGTAGGGATTATTGCCCCTTTGAATGGCTAACGTATTTTTCCAGAGAGAGGAATTCTTGAATTCATGCATTCATCTCACCTTTCATGATAGATCCTCCGCCAATCTGATCGCCGTATCTCTCACAAAATGATGCCGAAACGCCAGACCAAGGCGGCGTATCCTGGCGCCAATTTGGATGAATTGAGATAACCCATTAACTCTGCTACGAATATCATCTCGAAATACCTTTTCAATAATGACTATCCGGAGATAGTCAATGGAATTCTAACATGATCGGGAGAGGGAAGGAATGCAGCTAATAACCCCCAATAATCAGATAGGTTTGAGATTTGGGCTTTTTTTGAATCCCCCGTTGGGCTTATAATCGGTCATTATTGCTATTAGAAGAC
>JAFGIT010000394.1 GCA_016929465.1 Candidatus Coatesiibacteriota bacterium
AGCATCTCTCGACTCCGAGCCAGATGCAGCAGGAGCTCTTAGAGATAATCAACGTACGGTCGCAGCTGGAGCGGCTGCTGGACCTTCTGGACGCAGAGATCAAGACGTTGGAGCTCGATGACAAGATCAAGGACGACGTAAAGAAGCAGCTGGAGCAGTCTCAGAAGGAGTACTACCTGAACGAGAAGATGAAGGCGATCCAGAGGGAGCTCGGCCGCGAAGAGGGCGGCAAGAACGAGATTCAGGCGCTCAAGGAGCAGATAGAGCAGGCTGGGATGCCCGAGGACGTCAAGAAGAAGGCCGATCAGGAGCTGCGCAAGATGTCGATGATGCCCCCGATTTCGGCCGAGGCGACCGTATCGCGCAACTATCTGGACTGGCTTGTTTCGTTGCCCTGGAATACATCGACCGAGGATAATTCCGATATAGATAAAGCCGAGGAGATACTCGAGGCCGACCACTGGGGATTGAGGCAGGTCAAGGACCGTGTGGTCGAATATCTCGCGGTGCACAAGCTGGTCAAGAAGATCAAGGGGCCAGTTCTTTGCTTCGTCGGTCCGCCAGGAGTCGGGAAGACCTCCTTTGCGAGATCGGTCGCGCGGGCTCTCGACAGGAAGTTCGTCCGCATCTCGCTTGGCGGCGTTCGCGATGAGGCGGAGATTCGCGGACACAGACGAACGTATATCGGGGCATTACCCGGTCGAATTATCCAGGCGATGCGCCGCGCCGAGAGCAAGAATCCGGTGTTCCTGCTCGACGAGGTGGACAAGATGACCTCTGATTTCCGCGGCGATCCGGCATCCGCGCTTCTGGAGGTGCTCGATCCCGAGCAGAACAACACCTTCGCTGACCATTACCTGGATGTCGATTTCAATCTCTCCGAGGTCATGTTCATAACGACGGCAAATATTCAGCACACGATTCCACCGGCGCTGATGGACAGGATGGAGGTAATCAGGCTCCCAGGCTACACCGAGTATGAGAAGATCAAGATTGTCGAGAACTTCCTCGTAAAAAAGCAGCTCAAGGAGAATGGCCTGGAGGACTGCGAGGTGGAGTTCACCGAGGACGGGGTCAAGAAGATCATACGGAATTACACTCGCGAGGCGGGCGTCCGTAATCTCGAGAGGGAGATCGGGAGCGTGTGCCGTAAACTCGCAAGGCAGGTCGCCAAGCGGAAGGATGACGATGCTGGAAAGCATGCCCCCATGGTTATTGACGCCGATGAGGTCGAGAAATTGCTGGGTCCGCCCAGATTCAGGATGAGACGAAGAGATGAGGAGCACCAGGTTGGTAGCGCCGTGGGACTTGCCTGGACCGAGTTTGGCGGCCAGATTCTGACGACCGAGGTCCTTCTCAGCGAGGGTAAGGGCAAGCTCATGCTGACCGGCCAATTAGGTGATGTCATGCAGGAATCCGCTAAGGCGGCGCTGAGTTTCATTCGCTCCAGGGCGAAGGAGCTCGGAATAGCCATGGATGACTTCAAGACCAAGGACGTGCACATTCACATTCCCGAGGGAGCAATACCCAAGGATGGCCCTTCAGCCGGTATAACATTGGCTACGGCGCTGGCTTCAGCCTTCTCCAATCGGCCGGTTCGATGCGATCTCGCAATGACCGGGGAGGTGACACTCCGTGGTCACGTACTGCCGATAGGTGGGCTTAAGGAGAAGTCGATAGCCGCGCATAGCGCCTTGATAAAGAAGGTCATCATTCCCTTGGATAACGAGAAGGACCTTTCCGAACTGCCGGACACCATCCGGGAGGAGATCGACTTCGTCACGGTCAAATCCATGGACGAGGTGCTGGCAATCGCGCTTGTCTGCCCTGAAAATGATGAATTGAGGGTTGAGATCCCTCACGCGGGCTTCCCGGCTGCGCTGGAGCAGTCACCTGAGGCGCCGGACCGAGAGGTCAACAATTAGAGCCGGAGTTTTTGGGGCCTCGAGCGAGGCCTTCCGCGTAGGGCCTAGCCGCGAGATTTACTTCCAGAGAAGCATTCTCTGGAGGAACTTCAGAATATACGCCGGCCTAAAATAGAAGCGCACGAATGCTTCTTCCTTTATCTTCTCGAGCTCCTGGGGAGTGACATGCTTATGGTGCATAACAGGCGTGTATGAAGTGAACTTGCTCCAGTCTTTCTCGAATATCTGGTCCTTCACCTTCTCATAGAAGGCCGTCCCCGGATAGGGGGTCAGGATGTTGAAAGAGGCGACATGCGTATTCAACTTGCGCGCATATCTCGCCGTCTCGCGCATATCTTCGATCGTCGATTCTGGGAAGCCGAGGATATAAAAGGCGGTCACCCGGATCCCGAGCTTGTCGCAGTACTTGATCAGCCGATATTGAGTGTCATGCTCGATAGGTTTGCGCCCGGTGCCTACGAGGTTCTTTGGGTTCGCGGCTTCGATTCCGACGTTTATCGAGCGGAGCCCAGATCGGTAAAGAAGGTCAAGCAGCTCCTCGTCCAGATGCCCCAGGTGCGTTTCGCAAGCCCATCCGACCCCGATATTTCTGTTTATCAATTCCTCGGCGATCCTGCGGCAGCGCTCTCTTTCGTATGTGAAGAGCGGGTCGCTGAAGAGCACGCCTCTCGCTCCATAATCGACGAAATTGCGCTCGATCTCCTCGACGGTATTCTCTATTGACCTGGCTCGCCATTTGAATGCGACTCTGTATGCGCAGTAGCCGCAGGTATTAGGGCAGCCCCTGCTCGACAGAACTGGAAGCAAGGGCCTTTCTTTGATGTTCGGATAGTAAGTATATGTCGAGATGGGGAAAATGGACCAATCCGGAAACGGGAGCGAGTCGATGTCGTCGATCGGCTCCGAATCAATAACGCCATCGAAGTTGTCGATTTTGTCGATATCGTACGCGAAAGCCTCGGGCTCGCCTCTTACCACGAAATCCGCCCTCGGCAAATATGCATCGGGCATCACGCCGCTGAAATGTCCAATGAAGCCGATTTTGCCGACTTTCCTTCTGCGGAGGTCATCCGCGAGCGCGA
>JAFGIT010000395.1 GCA_016929465.1 Candidatus Coatesiibacteriota bacterium
AGCAGAAGAACTTCAGCCCTGAGATGGCTCCCGAGGGGAAGACGATACTGTGTGCGGACATAAGTTGCGACGCGAGCGGGAAGACATATAGCTCCTCGGATGAGGAGGTATTCCAGATGGCCAAGGAATCACTCAAGTGCTTCGGGACCATTCCGCTGCAGGAAGTTGACTACTGGTTCACTAGGCGCGTCAAACATGCCTATCCGGTTTACTCGCTCGGCTATGAAGAGCCGCTTCAGAAGGTGATCGAGTGGACCGACTCGATTGGCAACCTGATATCGTACGGCCGCCAGGGCCTATTCGCACACAACAACTTCCACCACTCGGTGATGATGGGGAAGGCCGCCGCGGAGCACGTCCTGTCAGGAAAGAGCAAGATTGAGGGCTGGAACCAAGCCCGCAAGGCATTCGACGATTTCAAGGTGATCGACTAAAGGCCCCATAGAACGCGGATGCGGAGCGCTCGTCCATCTGGTCCATTCGAGAATTTTCGGGGCAGCAAATGGCATTCGCTCCCACTCGCCGCCCCACTCTGGATATTGAGATGGACTATTCTCTGAAAGCTAATGCGCCCGGGCCGTCACCAACGTGATAGGACATGCGGATCATCGAATCCGTCCGCCAGTCCATTATATAGACGTAATCGTCTCCGAAGGAGGAGATGTAGAGGTAAAAATTCTCCGAGGAAACGAGGCCGGAGACACTCGAATTCTCGGTCCCAAACTGGAGAGGATCGCTCGAGTCACGCAGCACGATGTTGTCAACGATGTCTATCTTATAGATGTTCGGAGATGCGGCGTCACCGATGTATGCGTAGCCGTTCGGCGCGATCTCCATGCTTGCCGGGGAGCCTCCGATTGAAAGCGAATAGACAATCTCGTCGGTCTTCGTATCGATCACATCGACGACTCCGAACTCGCTGAACCAATCGCCCGTGCAGAGCACATAGACCTCGCCCTGGTTGTCACTTACAGCAACCTGAGGATTGACCTGCGTCGTCTCGATCGTCTTTATGATCATGTCGGTATTGACGTCGATAATCGTCACGACACCTTTGCCGTATGTCCACGTATCATTGTTGTAATTGATGCTGGTCACATAGAGCTTGCCATCGGCTATGCAAAGGCCCTCGGGGCTCCTCGCCGAAGAGCTCAACGGGATCGTCCCTAACACTTGATTATTTTCGAGATCGATAACGGCAACATCATTCGTCAGATAGCCTGTGACATAGGCCTTCGTATCGGAAGCGAATGCTATAGCCCAGGGATTCGTGCCCACGCCAAGGTCGATCTCTGCAGTGACATCACCTGTCGCTGGCGATATTGCCTGGACGTTATTCGACATCGAGTTCACGCAATACACGAGATCATTCCTTATGACCAAGTGATTTGGCACATCTCCGGTCTCGGCGAAGATCTCGTCGATATGGCCGGTCTCGGTATTTATGGCCGACAGCGTGTATGAAAGACCATTTGCGACAAACAGGTTGTATGAAGGAGGCACGAAGCTCTCCACACCCGGCAACATCTCTTCTACGAAGCAGTTTCCCACGAGCAGATTCGCGGCGATATTGACTGCGACAATGCTCCCAGCTCCGCCGTTCGAGTATAGGTCCATGCCACCGATACACCCTGCAGCCTGGCTGCTGCTTGCATCGACTATCGCCGGCTGATATGGCTCGAGACCGATGTTCAAACCTGGCGTGCCGGTTCCATCGCTGTAGAAGACTGGCGTCACCATCAACTCGTCCGCAGTCGTGTTCATGACGAAGACGTAGTCGGTGTAGTCACCGCCCAGGCATAGGCTCGAGTGCAGAGTCCGAGCGGTATTGAGGGTTGCATTCCTGAACGGGACCTGGAAAGAGAGGTTGCCAAATATGACGACGGTGGAAGCCATCACAGCACCTGCATCCCCCTGGTAGCCCAGTTCGATCCCGATGATCCCGCTTTGGCAGGCTGAAGTTTCCAGATATTCATCCACGGAGAACAAGACTGTCTCGTGCGCTGGGATATTGATCATCCAGTAGGTCGCCCAATAATCTCCGTCGAATGCAAAGGCAGGAAATACATTGACTTCGCTTCCAGTAGTGTTGCGCACCGCAACGAACGACTCGAAGCCTGGCCAGGTGAGATAGGTCGGGCAATAGAGCTTGATATACTGATCCTGTGCCAGAGCGGCGCAGCTCAAAATCATGACAATGGATAGGGAAAGAATGATCTTCTTGAACATCAAAGCACCTCCAATATTCAGTTGGCGATTCATAAATGAAAATTGACCGACGGTTCTTTCTGCAGTCTATCACCTCCCCCCGAGTGTTGTCTCGATCGTCAACGAATAGCTCCTTCCGGGCATCGCATAGCCGGGGACGGTCTCATACGATCTATCAGTTATATTCTCAGCCGAGAGCGAGATTGAGAGCCAATCGAACGGGGAAGTCCTGAGGCCGCAATCGATCAGCGTATATGCTGGGAGATACTTGGTGTTGGCAGCAGTCGTGTAGCTCTCGCTCGTCCTGGCTATGCGAGCAGACCCAGAAAGCCACTTCGGGCCAAGATTCAGGGTCGCGGTCGTCTTATTTTGCGGCCTTCTTATCAGCTGAGTCTCCCTTTCGGGATCGGTTGTGTCCTTCGCATCCAGGTAGGTGTGCAGGACCTCTAGTCTGAAATATTTGAGCGGGGATGCAATCAGGCGAGCCTCAACGCCCTTCATCTCCGCCTCCGAGACGTTGGTCGGGGACCAGACCCCGCCCTGCCCGGGCTGCCACTGGATAAGGTCTTCCGCCTCATTCAAGAAGCACACAAACTCCACACTCAACATCTGGTCTATATCGAGCTCGAAACCGGCGTCGTAGCTGCGACAGGTTTCGGGATCGATATCAGGATTCCCCACTGCAAAGCCGCTTCTGGGCCAGTAGAGGTCGTCGAAGCCAGGCACACGGAATGAGCGGGACGCGTTCGCCTTGAACCGCAGAAATGGGACCGGCTTCAAGCAGAGCCCAATCTTCGGATTGAATGAGTGGCCGATATCCGAGTAGCGATCGAGTCTCGCCGCAGGAATTAATATGATCCTATCATCGAACAGCGAGATCAGGTCCTGGGCGAAGAGGCTGGTTGTGGTCCTGCTGTGAAGGCCGCTGCTGATACTGTCCTGCCTCTCGTCGCCTGCGCCAGCGGAGAAGGTGAAGAACTGGTGTGTACCGAGCGAGTATGAGAGCATTAGCTCGGCTCCGAGCGAATGGCCTTTGTAGCCCGAAGGTTCCTCTCCGACGAAGATCGGGTCGTAGTATGACATGCTGTCCGAGCGGTAGTGGACGGTCAAGGTGGACTTAAGACCAGGAATGAGGAGCTTGCCGCGATCGAGCGTCAAAGTGGTCAAATTCCACCGGTTGTCCTGCTCCGCATCGGGTGTGGGGAATTCAATTCGGCCCGGCTGCCGCTTTACGGCGTCGTTGAATATGTGCGTGAGACCGATGCTTGAGTTCGCACCTATGCCGTAGTTCGTGCGCAGGAAGCCGCCGCGTGTCCTGTAGCCGCCATTCCCGATGCGCTTGATCTTGGAGCCGCGGAACTCGTATGGGAAGTCGCCCTCGCTCTCGCCATACGACAGTGACACGCTGTAATCGAGCCTATTATCAAAACTCTCGAAGCGGGAGAGCGAGCCGGAGTAGGTCCCGAATGACCCTCCTGTTAGCGAGAGTGAGGTTTCCCTTCTTTTCGCGCCCTTCTTCGTGATGATGTTTATCACGCCGCCCATCGCGTCGCTGCCATATAGTGCTGAGCTTCCGCCCCGGACTATCTCGATGCGGTCGATGATGCTCGCCGGGACGTCTGAGAGATCGACGCCGTCTCCCCTCGCGGAATTGAGCCGGATGCCGTCTATAATGACCAGCACCTGGTTACCCTCGGAGCCCCTGATGCTGGGCGCGGCGAGGCTCATACCGCCACCGTAGCGGTTGAATTTGAGCCCGGGGACTGCACCGAGCATATCGGCCGCGGTCTTGGGCTTTTTGGGCTGGTCCTCAGGTCTGACCACGGTTATCGCGGCTGAGACGTTGGAGGAGTCGGTCTCGGTCCGGGTCGCGGTTACGACGAGTTCCCTTTCGATGGCGACTTCTTCATCGTTGCCGGCTTCTTGTTTCTCGGGTTTTTCCTCGGACTTCTTGGTAGAGGATTTGTCGTTTGCGGGGGCGGATTCCCCACCCTTGGATGATGCATTGGGCTGAGATTCTGAGGTTGATTGCGCTGATGGATTCTGGGCAGGCTGGAAAGCCCACCCTACACCGTTGCCTATGGCATCGTCGAATGTGTAGGAGCGGGGCTTGTCTCCGCCCGAAGACCGGGGCTCGCCATATCCGATGGAACGGGCAGACACAAGGCCTGCCCCTACAGGGGCGCAATTGCAGCGGTCTTGGTGTTTTCCGATGCAGATTCCAGGGGCAGGCTGGAAAGCCCACCCTACACCGCCGGCAAACGCGGAGGTCGCAAATAAAATGCTGGCCAGCAGGGCAGCGCCTGCCATCCAACTCGGCTTCATCTTTTTCCTCAAAAAATGCAAAAACCCCAACCAGGATTCCCCGGAAGGGGTGGAAAAAGACGAAAACGACTCGTCCCCAGTCACCGAGGGATCCTATCGAAGCTTCCGTCTGGACAGGTCTCCTGACTTACGGATCAACCTACTCCCCGACGCCTTCCCAGGCCAAATCGCCCAGTGGCACAATTTCGGGTTTCGTCCCCGATCACAGTGGCGTGCCCGCGGTGGAATCTCACCACGCTTCCCTATTAAGCAAAGGGCATCCACACGGATTATTCGGAAGTAATAATACTCGAGGCAGAGATGGTGTCAAGTGCGTTTTCGCCTTTTTTGGAGTGCGGTGGCCTGACGCCGCTTTCAATCGCCGCGACCCGGCGCGGCAACGACCCTATTTGAATCAGAAGTGCGCCGAATCGATGGCTCTAATGGATTAACGCAATCAATAAACGCGGTGCCAGGTCACCGCAAAACAAAGCGGTGCGAGCGCCCCGCACTCCGAAAATGGGCCCTGCTGTCGGGATTGCGAACGATTTGAGATCACTACTTCCGAGATGATGAGTGTGCGCCGACCAAGACACAATCCGTTTTCACCAGACCTTCCGGTTCCGCCGGCGCTCTTCGCTGGGAGGAAGAAAGCTCTGGCAACGATCGAGGCCGGCATCGACTCGCTTTTGTCAGGAAGGCCGAAGCATCTTCTCATCGTCTCCGAGCCGTGGCTCGGGAAGAGCTCACTTGCGTTTCGGGCGAAGCGGATGGCGCACAATCTTGGCGCCGGTGCGCCGCTTCAGATGGGTAGATTCGCCATGTGCAAACCGGTCTTCTGCTCGATGGGCGCGTGCTCCAGCCTTCCGCAGGTTTGCACGACAATCATGAACTCGGTGCTCAGGGGAGTCGGAGCACCGATTGGCTCGAGCATTTCGCGGCTGCTCAAGCGCGTAAAGGGGCTGCGAATGGGGCCATTGGGCATCGACTTCGAATCGGCGAGACAGGCGGGTGCCTCTGTCGTCTCGGAATTCCCGCACTTGCTCGAGGATATCCTGACCGGGGTCGGAGGCTGCGTTGAAGAGCGCTCAAGCGTTCTTCTGATACTCGACGAGGTCCAGAATATCGCGGCGATCCAGGGCCTCGCCTCGCACATCAAGACGACGCTCGAGTATCTCAGCGAGCGCTCTCACACAAATCTCGCGTTGGTGATTACAGCCAATCCCGCCGACCTTGTGACGCTATCTCGACAGGTCGATTCGTTCGCCGGCATGTTTTCTACGATCAGCATCGGCCGCATCACCGATGCAGAGGTGCAGGAGCTTTTGACCGAGACGGCGTGTCGAGGGCGGCCATCCAGGGCATTCACTGATGACGCAATCGCCTATATGGTCGAGCTCGCCGCCGGCTACCCGGGCTTCGTTCAGCAGATTGGGCATGCGGCATTCGACCTCGCATCAGGGCCACTCATCGACCTTCGGGCGGTCAAAAAGGCGCTTGTTGGAGGCGACCGCATGAAAGGTGCTGTCGATTCCATCGCGGACAAGCACTTCCGTCATCTGCTCGACCTCGAGCCGATATACTCTCGGATTCTCGATGCAATCGACCTCGCAGAGACCCCGCTGACATCGGCCGACATCAGGAGCCGCCTGCCCGAGATCAGAAATCTGGGTCCATATATCAAGAAGCTCCTGAATAGGAATGCCATCACGAGGCTCGGCACTCGATCGAGGCCAGAATATGCCATAGCCGCCCCGATCGTCTCTCTATGGCTGCACCTCCAACGGACGCTGCCCCAAAGCCAGCTTCCAGATAGATGTCGCCCTGCAAGTGCTGCATTGCCTCGGATGTGACTCGAAATTGAGGATAATTGGGGGCCAGGATCGATTCTGCAGATACCCTCTAATTGATCTGCTTTGCACAATTAATGCCCCATCGGGGCATCACGTGATTAGCCGTAGCGTGCCGGCCGAAGGCCAAACCTACGGATCCAAGGAGCCCAAGACAAGCTTTCGCCCCTCCCGCCAATCGCCTGCGATTGGCGGGAGGGGCGAAGTAATTGAGGAAAGAGTGAACTGATTCCGCGCGTTTCAAACGCGGCTATCCACATGTCGCTCTTCCAGAGTGGCGTTCTATTATTCATATTCATCGCCGGGTGTTGGACGCCGGCTCTTACATAGAATCTGAGATCATACCCCTTCGACGCAAGCCGTTTGAATCGGCGCCAAAAGCACCGTATATTCTCCGCCTGTGCTTCAGAATTCAGTTCTAGACAATCCCTGACGGAGATCTTTTGCACCGTGATCGATACAGCAGTCGATAAGGCTCAACCGGACCACTCCAATAAATCGCTGATACTCAGGGATTCGGATGCCGCGCGATACGATACCGTCGAATCGGTCCGCAACAAGATAATACTCGGCGACTCGGGATCGGTGCTCAGGAAACTCCCGGGCGAGAGTTTCGACATGGTCTTCATGGACCCGCCCTACTTTCTGCAGCTGCCGAAAAAGAGCCGGTTACGGCGGTGGGAGGTCAAGAGTCACGTTGACGGCGTGAAGGACGACTGGGACAAGTTCGGCTCCTTCCAGGAATACGACGCCTATATCGAGAGCCTGCTCATGCCCATAAAGCGCCTGATGAAGCCGGCCGCGACGCTCTGGGTCATATCTACCTATCACAGCATCTTTCGCATCGGCCGCCTCATGCAGGACATGGGCTTCTGGATACTGAACGATGTCACCTGGGTGAAGACGAATCCGATGCCGAACTGGCTCGGGGTGCGGTTCACGAACGCGACTGAGACGCTGATCTGGGCGCTGAAGGATAAAGCGGCGAAGAAATATACGTTCAACAAGGACAAGGCAAAGGAGTTCGGCATTGGGGCAGTCGGTGCAGACGTCTGGGTGCTGCCGATATGCTCCGGAGTACAGCGCATAAAGGACGAGGAGGGTCAGAAGCTCCACTCGACGCAGAAGCCGATTGAACTTCTGAAGCGTGTCATCCTCATCAGCACTAAGAAGGGCGACCTGGTCCTGGACCCCGTCGCCGGGACCGGCACCACCGGCGTCGTCGCGAAGA
>JAFGIT010000396.1 GCA_016929465.1 Candidatus Coatesiibacteriota bacterium
CCAGGGACGGTTGCCGCTGCACACGCTGAGAGCCGACATCGATTATGGTTATACCGTTGCCAGGACCACCTATGGCGCAATCGGCATCAAGGTGTGGGTCTTCAAGGGCGAGGTCTTGGGCAGGACGAAGAAAGAGGAGAGTTCCTGATGTTGATGCCGCGCAAGGTCAAATTTCGCAAGCGTCAACGTGGACGGATGAAGGGCAAGGCCCTCCGTGGAAACACGCTGGTATTTGGTGAATATGGACTTCAAGCGTTGGAGCCAGGCTGGATAACAGCTCGTCAGATCGAGGCTGCCAGAGTGGCGATGACCAGGAAGATAAAGAGAAATGGTAAGATATGGATACGAATCTTCCCGGACAAGCCTACTACGGAGAAACCGGCGGAGACCAGAATGGGCAAGGGCAAAGGGCCGCCGAAGGACTGGGTGGCGCCTGTTCTGCCGGGGAGGATCCTCTACGAAATGGAGGGAGTATCCGAGAGCCTGGCAAGAGAGGCCATTCGCCTTGCAAGGCACAAACTGGGGATCCAGACGAAGTTCGTATCCCATGAATTCGATGTGTCATCACTTCGCCAGACAGGGGAGGCCAACTGATGGTTCGGAAAACGCAGCTCTGGTCGATGACGAAAGATGAGCTTATAGGAATAGAGGCGGATTTGAGGCGGGAGCTTTTTAACTTGCGCTTTCAGAAAGCTACGGGGCAGATACAAAATCCTCTTCGGTTGAGGACTGCCCGTCGTGAGCTCTCCCGCGTTATTACGGTAATAAATCAGAAAGAGGCAACGTAGCGTGGCAGCCAACGCGCCCAGAGCGCAGCGCAAGACAAAGACGGGTATCGTAGTTGGAACCGCGATGGAGAAAACTGTCGTGGTGGTTGTCGAGCAGTTGATGAAGCACGCGCACTATAAGAAGTATGTGAAGCGGGTCAAGCGGCTGCTGGTTCATGATGAGGAGAGCCGTTGCGGTATTGGTGATCGGATCCAGATCATGGAGACTCGGCCGATCTCCAAACGGAAGCACTGGCGTCTAGTTGAGGTAGTAGAGAAGGCCAAGTAATTGGCTTTCCGCTCGAGGGAGTACAGAGCGAGATGATCAGAATGATGACGGCCCTTGATGTCGCCGACAATTCAGGGGCCAAAAGGCTGTCATGTATTTCAGTCATCGGTGTGTCGGGCAGAAAGACGGCGTCGCTAGCCGACATCATAACGGCATCCGTTAAGGAGGCCGCTCCGGGATCGAATGTCTCCAAGGGAGACAAGGTCCAGGCGGTTGTGGTCCGTTGCACGAAGGGAGTGCGCCGCAAAGATGGGTCGTACATCAAATTCGATAGGAATGCTGCAGTTTTAATAGATAAGCAAAACGAGCCAATAGGGACCCGCGTCTTCGGTCCCGTGGCGAGAGAGCTTCGTGAGAAGCGCTTCATGAAAATAGTCTCTCTGGCGGCGGAAGTGGTATGATTAAACGTGGCTTGGCGAAAGAACGCCTGAAGAAGTTTCATATTAAGAAGAATGATATCGTCCTCGTGACTGCCGGCGATGAGAGAGGCAAGCGCGGGAAGGTGCTACATATTCTTCATAGGTCGAACTCCATACTGGTCGAGAACGTCAATTTCATGAGACGTTCAACCAAGGCTCGCCGTGTAGATCAAAAGGGCGGGATCGTGGAGAAGGAAGGTCCGATCAAGATCTCAAACGTGATGCTCGTATGCACCAATTGTGACAATCCGAGCAGAATATCGCATAAGACGTTGGCAGATGGTCGAAAGGTCAGAATCTGCAAGAAATGCGGCGAGATGATATAGGGGTCGATACTTGAGTAGGCTTTTTGAGATATACGCGAAAGAGATTGTGCCGAAGCTGATTTCGCAGTTCGGCTACACAAACATTCACACCGTCCCTCGTTTGGTGAAGGTCGTGGTGAATGTCGGAGTTGGTGAGGCAATCCAGAACGTCAAGCTTCTGGATGAGGCGGCCGCAGAATTAGGACAGATAACGGGTCAGAAGCCTGTAATCAATCGCGCGAAGAAGTCGATCGCAGGCTTCAAGCTGAGGACGGGCATGCCGATTGGCTGCTCCGTCACATTGCGCGGGGCCCGCATGTATGAGTTCTGTGATCGTCTTATGAATGCTTCGCTTCCTCGAGTAAGGGATTTTAGAGGAATATCAGACCGCGCGTTCGACGGAAGGGGAAATTTCACACTCGGGATTCAAGAGCAGATAATTTTCCCTGAGATCGATTATGACAAGGTTAGTCGGTTACACGGGCTGTCTATAACAATTGTCACGAGTGCCAAGCACGATGATGAGGCGAGGGCGCTTTTGGCATACCTCGGTATGCCTTTTAAGACGGCTCAGTAAATTTCTTTATTGTTTAGAGCTTCGACGGGAGAAAGATGGCGAAGAAATCGCTGATAGCCAAATGGCAGAGGAAGCCCAAGTTTGCGGTGCGAGCTTATAATCGCTGCAAGATATGTGGTAGGCGGAGAGGCTATCTAAGGAAGTTCGAGATGTGTCGTATTTGCTTTCGGGACCTTGCTCGTGAGGGTGAGCTTCCGGGGGTAAAGAAGTCGAGTTGGTAGGGGATTTAAGCGAATGATGACCGACCCGATTGCCGATATGCTGACGCGCATCAGGAATGCGAGTCAAGCGAGGCACAGCAAGCTGAATGTTCCCTGTGCCAAGATCAAGGTAGAGATAGCAAGAGTTCTCAAGGAGCAGGGCTTTATCAGGGGCTATAAGGTAATGCCCGATCGGAAGCAGGGCATGTTGAGAGTTTACCTGAAGTATGGAAGGGATTCACAACCCGTTATCAAAGGGATAAAGCGCGTCAGTAAGCCTGGACTCAGGATTTACAAGCGCGTTGACGAGATGCCAAAGGTGCTCGATGGGCTGGGCGTCTCGATCATCTCAAGTTCAAGGGGCGTGATGACGAACAAAGATTGCATCCGCAACAATTGCGGCGGCGAGATAATCTGTAACGTTTGGTAGTGGTTTATGTCAAGAGTAGGCAAGCGACTTATTCCCGTTCCTGACGGGGTAACTTTGACGGTGGGTGGTCTCGACGGTGGATGCCAGCGGGTTTCCGTCAAGGGCACGAATGGAGAGCTGCACCTTGATCTCGCTGATTGCATTCAGGCGAATGTGACGGGGAATATACTGTCCGTGGAGAGATCGGATGACTCTCGAAGGAGCAGATCATTCCATGGTCTTTCTCGTGCTTTGATAAGCAACATGGTTCAGGGCGTTTCCGAGGGATTCGAGAAGGTGCTCGAGATTCATGGTTTGGGCTATAAGGCCAAGCTGGAGGGTGATGACCTCGTATTGGCGCTGGGATATTGCCACCCGATAGTTTACAAACCGCCCCAAGGGATCAAGATCCATCTCGAGACAGATGTTGTAATCAAGGTAAGAGGTGCTGATAAGCAGCAGGTAGGCCAAGTAGCGGCCGATATAAGGTCTTTCAGGGGGCCTGAGCCCTATAAGGGCAAGGGCATTCGTTACAGGGGCGAGCGCATTCGCCGCAAACAAGGCAAGGCTGGCGCTTAGTCCCCAGCAGGCATAGAGGTCATCAGATTGAGGCGGAAGTTCAGAAGCAAGAAAGCTGAGGCGCGGTTCAGACGGCATTTAAGTGTTCGCAAGGCCATCTCGGGTACGAAGGCCCGCCCCAGACTTTGCGTCTTTAGAAGTTTGAGAGAGTTATATGGTTCCCTAATCGACGACGAGACCGGGCACACCCTGTTCTCCGAGTCGACGCTCAGCCTCCGCAAGAATGGAGCATTGAAGGGCGGCGGGAACAAGGATGCTGCGAAGGCAGCCGGAGTGAGCCTCGCGAAAAAAGCGATCGAGAATGGAATCGAGAGCGTCGTTTTTGACCGGGCTGGATATAAGTATCATGGAAGAGTGAGGGCATTCAGCGAAGGCGCTCGCGAAGCAGGATTAAGGTTTTAGAGTCTGGAGGATTAGTTGACGTCACACGTTGATCCGACGGGTCTTGAGCTCGAAGAGAGGGTAGTCCATATAAATCGTGTAGCTAAGGTCGTCAAGGGCGGCCGTCGCTTCGG
>JAFGIT010000039.1 GCA_016929465.1 Candidatus Coatesiibacteriota bacterium
CACGCCCTCTTGATTCTCGAGCGAGAGAGTTTCGATCTCATACTGCTGGACGAGGTCTTCAAGATCGGCCCGTTTGACGGGTTGGACACATACCGGAAGATCAGGAGTCTCAATCCCTCGATACCGGTCATCATGATGACAGGCTATTCCGACGTCGAGGAGCATATCACGCAGGCGATCCAGGAAGGTGCGTTTAAGCAGGTTATAAAAAAGCCCTCGACAATAGCCGAGATAACCGAAGTCGTCGGTAACTGCCTGATGGAGTGCAATAGCAAAGAATAATCGACCCGACCTTCGCAGATCAGGAATGAGCGACTGTCCCCGGTGTGAGATATCGACCCGCGACCTCGCCGAAGAGCCTCATGCAGGCCATCGCCACGAAGAACGCTGCGAATACCGTCCCCACAGAGAATAACAGGAGCAGGAAGCAGCGAAGGAATACGTCGAGGTACTCACCCAGAAAGCCGAAAATCCTGAGAAGACGTCTAACATCGAACGCGCTTTTCACTGAATCCGTGCTCAGCCAATTGGCAATCCCCCAGGGCAGCAGTACCGCTGCCACTACCGTGAGTACCACACCAATCGTGAGAAAGGTACCCCAGGCAGCATTTTCTTGATTGAGGCTTGCAAGCCAGAAGAAGAGCCCAGGCAGAATGCAGTATATTATCGATATGAAGAAGGCTTTGACGCCGAGTAGAAAAGACCCTCCTACTCGCCATTCCGGCAGTCCTGAATACTGCTTATCCCGTATCGTGGTTCGAAGGATCTGAAGGAAGTAGCCCTTCGAGAAGAAGAAAAGCACTGGTATCCCCAACAGAAGGCCGCCCAAGAGCGTCTTACGCATCCAGTGCTTCTCCCCAAGAACCCCAGTCAGAGCCTCTGTAACACTCGTCTTTTGCATAGTGCCGTCTCCTGCAATTTTGGATTCCATGCTCGCAACAACTAAGCTGTACTGTATAGTATATAGATCGAATAGTGATTGATTGGGTTACAAACTTCAAGCGACCGAGATAATAGATGAGTGTCAAGGATCATCCGAGCGCGGGGCAAGGCCCGAGGGCGACCGTCGTATTCGACAACTACCGCTATGACCGTAGATTGGCTACCGGATGGGGATTTGCGGCGGTCATAGACGGCCTCGAGAAGGCCATTCTCTTCGACACCGGCAGCGACGGTGGGATTCTGCTCTCCAACTTGAGTGCACTGGACATCAGACCGGATTCGATTGACGTGGTCTTCCTCTCCCATATCGACGATGATCATACCGGCGGTCTCATGGAGTTCCTCGACAAGAATCCCTCCGTCAAGGTCTATTTGCCCTCATCATTTCCCAGCTCGTTCAAGTCCAGTGTGGCGCGGGCATGTGCCGAGATGGTAGAGGTAAGAGGCGCGACTTCGATCTTCGACGGCGCCTTCACTACTGGCGAACTCGAGGGCACCAAGACGGAGCAGGCACTTGTCCTTGACCTGGGCGGCTCTATTGCCGTCATAAGCGGGTGTGCACACCCAGGTATCGATCGATTGGTTAAGGCTGCAATCGATATAGCAGGCGCCAAGGACGTCTTGATCCTGGG
Organism: Candidatus Coatesiibacteriota bacterium; assembly: GCA_016929465.1. GTDB lineage: Bacteria > B130-G9 > B130-G9 > B130-G9 > B130-G9 > JAFGIT01. The sequence continues at coordinate 1,575 of JAFGIT010000039.1, forward strand.
CGGCTTCCACTTCTTCAGGTCAGACACCCACTCAATAATCGCAATGATCCGAAAACTGCGTGAGCTGGGGGTAAGATGGGCAGCGCCGACCCATTGCTCGGGTGATGAGGGGCGTCGTCTCTTCCGGGAGGAGTACGACGGGCACTATATCGAAGTGGGCATCGGAAAGACCATCGACCTCTCGGGATTGGATTGACGCAAGGAGGCCGTGACAATCGACACTTCCATTTTTTTTGAGAGATTTCTCAATGGCAATAAGGAGATCGTGCACCGCGTAAAGACGCCGCGATCCCCTGCCACATATCAGGTCCCATCTGAGCCATTACACCCAGAGCTCGATGTCGCTCTCAGGGAAATGGGCATCGAAGGGCTTTACTCTCACCAGGCGGAGGCAATAGACAGCATCCGCCGCGTCCAATCTGTCGTAATCGTCACTTCGACGGCAAGCGGAAAGACCTTCTGTTATACGCTACCGATAATCGATCGCTTGCTGAGGGATCCCAGGGCAAGAGCGCTGCTCATATTCCCCACAAAGGCACTCGCACAAGACCAGCTGAAATCACTGGCGAGATTCAGGGCAGCGAATCCGAAGATAGCCTTCGAGGCTGGCTGCTATGACGGGGATACTCCTCCCGATCTGAGACGGAGGTTGCGCGACGAGGGAAGCATAATCCTCACCAATCCTGATATGTTGCATCAGGGAATCCTCCCCAATCATTCCCGTTGGGCGCACTTCTTCGCGAATCTCGAGTTTGTCGTTATAGATGAAATCCATTCCTATCGCGGAGTGTTTGGCTCGAACGTTGCCAACGTTATGAGGCGTCTCAGGCGGATAGCCAGCCATTACTCTGCGGCGCCAAAATTCGTCTCATGCAGCGCCACGATAGCGAACCCGAAGGAGCATGCCGAGGGGATTACAGGAGAGCACACCGCTGAGATAACCAAGGATGGCTCACCGCACGGCGAGAAGCAATATCTGCTGTTTAATCCCGATTTCATCGACACGGCGAAGCTCACCAGGCGAGGCCCATTTGCCGTCGCAAGGAAACTCATGGCGAACCTCGTCAAGGAGAGAATCCAGACGATAACGTTCGTCAGAAGCCGCTATGCGGCAGAACTCGTCTATCGCTATTGCCAGGAAACGCTGGCGAAGAAGAGCCCGACGCTCGCACAATCGGTCAAGGCATATCGAAGCGGTTACCTCCCGGTTGAGCGACGCGAGGTCGAGAAAGGACTCGCGGAGGGCAGGCTGCTCGGGGTGGTCAGCACGAATGCCCTCGAGCTCGGCATCGACATCGGCGGCCTGGATGCGTCGCTGATCGTGTCCTATCCGGGGACAATCGCCAGCTTCTGGCAGCAAGCAGGTCGCGCCGGACGAGGTGATGATAGGTCACTCGTGATACTCATCGCACAGAATACGCCTATCGACCAGTTCCTGATGAATAATCCCGACTATCTCTTCAGCCAGTCGCCGGAGCATGCAACGATAGACCCCGATAATCCGCAGATCGCCATATTTCACCTGCAGTGCGCACTTCGCGAGCTTCCATTAAAACCACTCGAGTATGCGCTCTTCGGAGAGCACACTCTGGCGATGCTCGACATCTTGAAAGACAACGAACTCGCCTCATATATCGGCGATCAATGGCACTGGGCAAGCGATACATATCCTGCCGCCGAGTCGAGCCTCAGAAACGGCGGGGCGGACATCTATGCGATTATGGATGACACCAGCAAGCGAGTCATCGGCAACATCGATGCGGAGAGCGTCCCCTTCGAGACACACGAGAATGCAGTCTATCTCCATGACGCCGACACATACTTCGTCAAGAAGCTCGACACCGAGAACAACATCGTATTCGTCGAGCGCCGAGACCTCGACTACTACACCAGAGCGATGAGCGACTCGAGCATCCTGGTGGATGATACAGAGGATGAGAGGCATTGGCTCGACAATATGGTCTTCTTTGGCGACGTAACCGTAACGACGGTCATTCCGATGTTCAAGAAGGTGAAGTTCTACAACAGGGATAGTATAGGCTACGAGAAGCTTTCATTACCGCCCCAGAAACTCGAGACAGTTGCCGCCTGGCTCGTACCAGGCGCGAACGCCATGGCGAAAGTCGCCCACTATGGCGCGACAGCGGTGGACGCCCTCAAGGGCATAGCCAATGTCCTGGTGGACATAGCATCTCTCCATCTGATGGCCGATCAGGGCGATATCGGGACCGTCGTCGATGCGACGAACACCGGCTCGCCCACCTTGTTTGTTTACGACCGCTATCCATACGGAATCGGATACGCCGCAAAGCTCTACGAAGTCATCGACAAGGTCCTTTTCGATACGCTCAAGGTGATCAAGACCTGCCAGTGCAGCGAGGGATGCCCCTCCTGTGTGGGTAGCGCAATGCCCGCCTACGCGATGACGAGCATTGACTCTGGCACTCGCGGCGTCCTTCCCGACAAAGAAGTGGCAATCGTCCTCCTCCATGAAATGCTCGGACTCGAACCGTACGAGCCCAAATTCATCAAGCCGAGGCCACACCCAGCATCCCTTCCTAAAGAAGCCGAACCCAAACCCGTCGGAGAACCGAGCGAGCCACCGACCGAATTCAAGCGACTCCCCACTCGCACCGAGGACCGTATCCGAAGGAGGCTCAGGGGCCAGGGCGACAAAGCGAAGGAGTAGCATCAGAGCGGCGGTGGGAAGACTATCTTAGCTCGAACCTCTCCTGCTCGATGTCCCCAATCAGCTCCCCGTTTCCAGAGTCTATCAGCGCTCCCAGGAATGAATACTCACCCAGCGGCATTTCAGGAGAAATGTCCATCCAGAAGACCGGATAGAAATAGCACCTGGCATGACTGTAAATCCTATGATCAGTGATGATTGGGGATGCTGTCGGAGCGAGATCCGGCAGGAACAACAGCGAGCCATCTGGCCCTGCAAGGGCAATATAAGCATCGACAAAGGCATCCATCCCGCGGTTGCATAGGTCTCCGTAGAGCACCAGCTCCTCACCTCTGACATACGATGGTTTCTCCGTTCTGAGACAAACACGCGGCAGGCCATCTCCCGGCTCCTCCACAAGACGCGAAAGCCCCTTCTTCGTAGCGATCCATTTGGCCCCGGCCGCATCGATCCCAATATCATACACTGTCCCGTTGCAGAGCCCATCAAGCCCATGATACGAGACGAAATCAATGCCATCGAATCGGCTTACTCCAAGTCCAGTCCCAAGCCAGAATATCCCGTCTGACGCTTGCTCTATTGTGCTTACGAAGTTGAAGGCTAGACCGTCCCTCGGGCGGTAGTATCTGAATCCCTGGCCGTCGAAGAGCGTCAAGCCAAAAACCGATCCGAACAGCCATTTGCCATCCGCAGCGAATTTGATCTCGAACACAAGGTTGTCCAACAAGCCATCATCCATGTAATACGAGGCGAACTCTCCGTCCGAGAACCTAGTCACCCCAAAGGCGGTCCCGAACCAAACCGCGCCAGTCGGACCGAATTCGATGTCGAATATGCAGTCATTGCTGAGACCATCCAGAGCAGTGTAACTCGTCCATCGATCCCCATCGAGCCGGCTTGCGCCGAACCGGGTCCCCGCCCAGACCTCAGCGTCCGGGCTCTCCGCAAGGCAGAGAACGAGATTGTCTGCTAGGCCATCCACAATGGTGAACCACTCGAAGCCTCCGTCCCCAAGACGCCCGATCCCGCCGGCAGTGCCGACCCAGATAGAACCAATCTGCGAGACTATTACGTCATGCACCAAGGTGTTCTTCATTCCCTCTTCGACCCCATACCAATACTTACCGCCATCCGTATCCATCCTGCAGATGCCATTCTTTGTTCCAAGCCATTTGCCGCCGGTGGCATCGATCTCGATCGCCTTCACATTTTGTTGCTCGAGCCCATCCTCTACCAGAAGATGCGTAAAACTCGTGCCGTCATACACGCAAAGCCCGCCATCCGTCGTCCCTATCCATGCTCGACCGTCATCGTCGATCGCGACAGAAGAAACATCATTGCCCGGGAGACCGTCGGCGGTGCTAAAACTCTGCCAGTTCCCATTCTGGCGAATTGACACTCCATCTCGGGTCCCAAACCAGCTCCGACCGAATCGGTCGCAGTAGATCATCTTCACCTTGGGATTCGGGATGTAATAGCGCGAGCGATAGGTCGTGCTTCCCCTGTCGTCGAGAAGAGTCAGTCCATAGAGCGTCCCGAACCACTTCTCCCCATCGAGAGCGGCGCCGACCGCAAAGACGCAATTATCACCGAGGCCATCGAAGAGCCTGAATTTGGTCCAATCCTGTCCGTCGAAACTGCCAACTCCGCCCTGATAGGTGCCGAACCAGACGACTCCCTTGTTATCCACCGCGATCGAAGTCACCCAGTTGCCTGCAAGGCCGTGGTCCGTCGTATATGTCCTCCAGCTGCCGCCATCGAGAACGGAAGCCCCATTCGTAGTGCCTGCCCAGATACGACCCTCCTTGTCCTGGGTGACCGAATAAATCCAATCCGAACCGAGCTCATCGCGCGAGCCCGAAATCCAGAAATACCTGCCGTCATACCGGGCTAGCCCCCAGCCACCGGTCCCGATCCAAAGATCCCCATCATCGGCAAGCCAAAGAGACTTGATGAAGTTGCACGGGAGCCCATCTGTCGTGCGAAATATACGATAGCTGAAATCATGCCTCGACCAACGAACAAGCCCCCCCGAAGTGCCCGCCCAGACATATTCCCCGCCCGCGACCAGGCAATTTACGATGTTCGGATTGGTCCAGCTCTCGAACTCAGCCGCTCTGGCGACACGCGCAGGCGACAACATAAGCAAGAGGATTAGATAGCAAAACAGCCCGACCAAAGAGGCACTCGATTTGCTGACTCTGACCCTCAAAAGTCGCTCCCTATCAATGCGCCTTGTCGAAGCGCATACAAAATCATGTTGCAACGGCGCTCCCGCGACCAAAACCTTCGCCTGTGCTGGCCGCAAGGCCAGTTGGCTATTCAATAAATGAAGTACATACGGTCAGGGCCATAACATCAAGCCCAAACCGTCTCTCGGATGACACCTTCTGCCGAATGCGGCCACAGTCGCCAATCTATAGCGGTGCGCTCTCCGAAATGTCAAAGGAGACGCTCGCGTCGGAGATATGATCGCCTGTAGATGCGTCCAAAAGCTCCGCAAACAGATTGTATCGCCCCGCTGGCAGCGAGTCGGAGACAGGAAGCTCGCAGAAGATGTATGGCCCAAACTTGAAATCAGTCACCAGCGAGAGGTCGAATGTGGTCTTGGAGGCAGCATAGTCGGGGTAGAAGAGCCTCGTTCCGTCTGGCAGCTCGACGCCAAACGCGGCCTTGACCTGTCTTGCAGGCCCCCTGTTCTCCACCACGACCGCCGCTCGCAGCATCTGTCCCTGGCGATAGGCCGTTCGATTGGCCCAGATATCAATGAATGGAGCGTATTCGTTCATCACGGTCACTGTCATAGGTGTTGACCATCTGGATACCGCCTTCCGCGAGTCCCTGGCCGATGCTCGCAGATAATATCTGCCGATTTCCGATGAAGACCAGCTCTGAGAGCCTGCCGACCATTCCGAGGTCGTCCCGTCCGGCCATTGAAGCCTGAATTCCAGACCATCTCCGTCGGGATCGGTCGCCGTTGAGGAGAAGCTCAGAAACTCCCCGGGCTGCGCTGTCTGCCAATCGGCGATAACGGTCGGCTCCTGCGGATAATGGTTGGCCAGCAGGCTATTCATGAGAACCGACAATCCCTCGCGAGTCGCCATCCAGCAGTTGTCCAGAAAATCAAACGCGACGCGATTTATCCAATTGGAGGAGATGCTGGATGTGTCAGTATCGAGCGTTATCCAACCCTCACCATCAAAGACCGAGACGCCGCTTCTCAGGATCCCAAACCAGTACTTGCCCTGGGCATCTCTTGTCAAAGTCCTGATCTCGTCGGAGGCCAATCCGCAATTCGCTGTCGTGAGCGTTTCGAAACTCTCGCCATCGAAGTGAAGCAAAGAGGCATTATCATTGCTCCAATCGCTAGCGATCCACATTTCCCAGTTGTCCTCGATCATAATCGCGCCGATCTTCTTCCAGGGCAGCGGGCTATTCTCCGGGTTAAAGATCGCGTGGTTGACACCGTCGAAATAGAGAAGGCCGAATCTGTACCCGAACCACTTCCCTCCGTCGGGGTCCTCCGCAAAGCACTTCGGCCCAGGCCTAACATATAGGCCGAAGTCGTGGGCCTTCCAGTCGACTCCATCGAAACTGGTTATCACTAAATGCTCGATGCCTGATGCATCCTCTGCTGCACCGTGGCAGAACCACTTAACGTTCTCGCTATCAACTGCGGCAAAAAAGATGTCGTCCCACCAGGGGGTGGGTAACGTAGCTGGGTCTCTGGTGTGATCGCTCCAGATATTGTTGTCAACGGAGTATATGCCATTCGAGGTGCCTAACCAGAGCACTCCATCCTGATCGATAACGACAGTGCGGGTCAGACCGCTGATCGGGCTGTTCTCTGGTGTATAAGTCAGCCAGGCATTCGTTGAATAATCGTAGTTAGTGATAACCCCATAGCTGTTGTGATAGATCATCCACATTGATGCGTTCATCACCCCGCCCGGGGGGAGCATCGCCAACTGCGTGATGTAGAGCGCCGCGGGGCCCGAAAAGGTTATGTCCGTCACATTCCAGTCCTGTCCGTCGAATGAGAAGAGGCCATGCGCATCCGTCCCCACCCATAGCACGCCATCGGCATCGAAGCAGATCGACGTGATCGCGCCGTCGGCCTCTCCAGGCAACGGCGAGTTCGCTGCGCTATATTCGAACCAATCTATGCCGTCGAAACGCTGGAGCGTCCAGTTTGTCGCGAACCATAGGTTACCATCGTGATCGGTGGCTATCTGAAGAACCCCTGAACGGGCCTCGGTATATGTGGTCCAGACCCCATCAAGGAGTCTCGATGCTCCTCTTCCTGCACCGAACCCTCCGCAAAACCACACGCCGCCATCCGCATCCACGCCAATTGGGCCCACATTGTCGGTATGGAGTCCGCTGTTCTCCGTGGTGTAGTGTTCCCAGTTCTGTCCATCGAAGCTGTAAACCCCGATAGCAAGATTGTCAGGCGGGTAGTTGTGCGTCGAAAACCACTTCGTGTTGTTCTGATCGACCTCGACAGACTCCAAATATCGGGTCTCGAGCGGTGAGTTGGCCGGTTCGAACGTCGTCCACCCATGCTCGTCAAGGCATAGGACCCCCGCGTAAGTGGTAAGCCACTTAACTCCGTCGTGATCGATGGCGAGGTCCTGCGCCTGCGGCCTATCCCCCTGCAGTCCTTCCGGAGGCGGAGGCACGGAGATCCAGTTTGTGCCGACGAACTCCGCCAGATCTGAGGACTGGCCTACCGCCCAGAGGGAACCATCATCGCCGATGGAAATGTCAGTCGCATGTAGTTCGACGAGGCCCTCCGCGCGCGTGTATTGAGTCAACTTTCCGGTGGGCTTGTCGAGTGCGACTACCCCACCCTCAGTGCCAATCCATATTGTCGAGGAACTGGCACATAATGAGGTGATATTGCCGGCATAGACAAAATTCCGCCACTCATCTGCCCTGGCCAACACGCCAAAGCTGGCAATAAATATGAACACAACGAAAGACGCGAAAATCCGAGTATACATCTTTGCACCTCCCAGCTATCTATGGGCCTGATCTCGTCGGGCCCGAGTTATAACGCAACTCCGAAAGATAATGCGGAGATCACCATCTATCGGCCGGGGACGGCTGCACCGCCTAATCCTGACGCCATGCGCACTGCTGTGCCTATGATCAATAGTGGATTGAGCAGTTCCGCGACTCTTGGCGAAGACCGCGCTCGAATAGAGCGATTCAATTTGGGTATCCGGTCTTTATCGTGTCACATCACCTCCTCACTCGCTGGTGGGTCCTCGTAGATAAACTCTCATTACTATAGCGATATTATTATCGATGCACCTACTGTCAGAACCACCGAGCTGAATAATTAAGCAGCTTTTGCCTTCGAAAAGTCAAGCTCATGCACACGATTTGAGAGGCTGTCTAATATATGAATCGATACGGGGATTCATGCATACGGCGAACGCGGCGCTCACCGTATGAGGGACACGGCTCGTCTTCGCCCTTCTATATATCAGGGCAGACACAAGGCTGCCCTTACGCGACATGAGATCTTTATCTGACAGCCTCTCGAGACGCGAATATCGAGCGGCTCAGGAGTGCTCGTCCGAAGCTGGACTCAGATGCGTGACCCCGTGCCGAGATGCGTGATGTAGCAGGCTCGTCTATTGAGCTGTTGAAAAACAACAACCAAGGAGTAGTATGCCGCCTCGAACGCTGCTTGCGTAAAATCTAAGAAAGGCCCCTGTGCGATGATGCTGTTGGAAGAGGTTGAGCTCATCTTCATTCTCAGCGTACTTCTCTTGGTCGGCTACGCGTTTGGAGTCTTGGCCAAGAAAGTGAAGCTGCCGGAGGTCACCGGCTATATCGGAGCCGGGATAATTCTCAAACAGTTCATCTTCGGCTTGGATATGATGTCAGAAGCCCAATTCAAGAGGCTTTTCTCTCTCGATCTCGTCCCAATCAACCATCTTGCGCTTGCACTGATCGCATTCGCGGTGTGCGGTGGCCTTCGAATCGAGCAAATGAAGCGTCTGGGGAAAGGCATTATTTATATAGCTTTCGTTCAGGCATTCGCGACTTTTGTCATCGTGGCGATTGGAATCTCTATCATAGCGCCCTTCGCTGATGTCGAAGGGATCCCCTCCGGCAAGATCCTCGCCGCTATGCCGCTTGCACTCGTTCTTGGAGGGATAGCGACTGCCACGGCACCGGCAGCAACAGTAGCCGTTATTCGTGAGCTCAGGGCGAAAGGACCTTTCACCACCACGCTCCTTGCAACCGTCGCCATCGACGATGCTATCGCACTTCTCATTTTTGCATTCGGACTCACAATCGCGGAGGGATTGCTGACTGCTGGAGCGTCAGCCGGCGCTGCTAGCAGTGTGTGGATATGGCTCGGACCTCTTCTCGAGGTCGTCGGATCGCTCGTTGTGGGAATGCTGGTCGGCCTAGCATTCGATTACATTGCCAAGAAAGTCAGGCATGAAGTCGAGATGATGACCGTGTCCCTTGGAATAATAACCTTCGCAAGCGGATTGTCGATGCTGCTTGGATTATCACCCCTCCTGACCATAATGTCCGCCGGCTTCGTGCTAGTAAACCTCTCGCAGAGAAACCAGAGGGTATTCGCATCGGTTGAGGCGATTCAAGGGCCTATCTTCGTCGTGTTCTTTACCCTCGCTGGCACCCAATTGCATCTTGAAAACCTGATAAGTTGTGGAATCATTGGCTCCGTTTTTCTCGTCTTCCGCTTCCTCGGGAAGGTCGGAGGGACGTATTTGGGTGCCGTTTTTGCTCGGGTTAGAGGTGCGGCGCGCCGGCATTTGGGCTTTGCGCTGCTTCCGCAAGCGGGCGTCGCAATCGGCTTGATGCTGGTGGCTCAGGAGAGCCCGCACTTTCTCGTTCACAAGTCGATCCTGGTTGATGTTGTCCTTGCCTCGGTCGCCTTGAATGAACTGCTTGGACCTCCTCTCGCGGCCCACGCGCTGAGAAAGTCCGGGGAAGTGCCCGCATCGAGACCCGTCGCGACATCGAGAGCGAAATAGATGGAGAATTTACTGTGATCCCAATAGGGGCCGACCTTGTCTTTCTCATAGGCGCAATACTCACGATAGCGTATATCGGAGGTCGCGTCTCGAATCGACTCAAGCTGCCCGAAGTGACGGGGTATCTGTTCGCCGGAATCCTCCTGAAGGCCGCAATCACATGGATAGGCGTCATACCCCCAGAACGCTTCGATATGCTCCTTACGGAGCATTTAGGGCAGATACCTCAGATAACACTCGCAATGATCGCCTTCGTAATCGGAGGGAGTCTCCCGATTGAGCAGCTCAAACGGCTAGGGAGGGGCATTGCCTGGATCGGTCTTACAGAGGGATTCGGGGCCTTTGTAATGGTCGGCGTCTTGACCTATCTGCTCGCCCCGTTTGTTTGGTCCATGCCCATAGTCGAGGGGGTGACTCCAACCGAACACATCCTGGCGTTTGCTCTATTGCTCGGGGCCCTTTCATCGGCTACCGCCCCCGCAGCCACGGTCGCTGTAATTCGAGAGCTCCGCGCAAAGGGTGACGTTACCACCACCTTACTGGGTGTAGTCGGGCTCGATGATGCTGTGGCCCTGTTCATTTTCACCTTCGCAAGCGCTATCGCCTCTGGGCTGCTCGCCGGGGCAGAACAAGCATCTGTAGGTGTGATAAGCACTCTCGTTGTTCCGCTTATCGATGTCCTCGGCTCTGCAATCCTCGGTACCGCGATGGGATTCTTGGCCCACTATGGCTCTCGGCTCTTCAGGAGCAAGCGAGAGACCATAGTTGGCGGCCTGGGATTCGTCTTGCTATCGGGCGGCATCGCTGTCGCATTTGGCCTATCACCGCTTTTCACAAATATGTTGGCCGGATTCACTCTCATTAACCTCTCCGCCCGAAATATGCGATTCTTCCGCTCCCTGGAAGATATAGAAGCGCCCATTTACGCAGTGTTCTTCGCGCTTGCGGGAACTCACCTGGCCTTTGAGGACCTGGGGACACTCGGCGCTCTATCGGCAATCTATATATTGGCAAGGCTGGGTGGAAAGGTCTTTGGCGTCAAGATCGGTGCCAAGCTGGGAGGTGCCTCTCAGACTGTAAGCAAATATCTGGGATTGGGACTCGTCCCACAGGCAGGCGTGGCCATTGGCCTCGTGCTCCTGGTGAAGGACAATCCAGCATTTGCTTCATTCGCGCCAGTGATGACCAATATCATACTTGGTACGGTGGCGGTCAACGAGATCATAGGGCCGCCCTTTACAGCCTATGCTCTCAGAAAGGCCGGTGAGACGCATTCTCCATGACCGGACAGACATGTCTTGAACCGAGAGATGCTCAGTGTCTAGTATGATGAAAGGGGTGGAGATGAATAGCCTGGAGTATGTCACCGGCGCCATGTCTATCGGCGGGTGTTTGTGGCCCAATTCAATATTAGACAGAGAGGTAGCCTATGGTTGAACTGACGTCATTTATGAAGGGAAAAATCGTGTGTCTCGATCTCAAGTCGGAGACCAAGGCCGACATGTTTGAGGAGATGTCTGATCTAATCTCACATTCAGAATTCGTTCCGGACCGAAGGGAATTCCTCGACGCGCTGAAGGAACGCGAGGCCGTGATGGTAACAAGTCTCGGTGATGGTGTTGGCATCCCCCACGCGAGATGCGATTCGATACAACAACTTGTCATCGCGGTCGGCATATCACGAAAGGGAATAGACTTCGGAGCGAAGGACGACCCCGCAGTCCGGATAGTCTTCATGTTTGGAATTCCCACTCAGGAAACCAAGCTCTACATTCAAGTGCTCGCCAAGATATCGAGATTCGCGAGAAAGAAGGAAAACCGAGAGCGGCTGCTTTCAGCCAGGTCCGCAGACGAGATTTTCGCTGCTTTTGAGGAATTCGATGCGAATTCGTAACTTGTTTCATTGTAAGACGAGTCCTTTGTATTCAGAGGGATTGAGATGCAGCTTGTCATTGTAGTTCTCTATAGGGAAGAGCAACTTGACGATATTCTCTCGGTATTCGCCGAGCTCGGGCTGGAGAACACCATAGTCATCGAGGGGACGAGAATGCAGGAAGTTCTGGCCTTCGATGTCCCGATTTTCGCGGGGCTTGCGGCTGGCTCGCTCGGCGGGAAAAGGTATGTGAAGATCTTGATGTCCACGTGCCCAGAAGAGGGAATCAGCAGACAAATCGCCAAAGTAGCTAAAGACTTCGACATAGATTTTTCGAATAGAGACGTAGGTGAAATACTAACTCTGCCGCTAAAGGAGCTCGTAACGGCAGAAGACTAGCTCAAATATGGATGAGGGAAGCGATGATGATGGTGAAATGACTGTCGTACTTGGCTTTCTAATCTCATTCACAACTTGGGTCTTCCCATTACTTGCGCTTGCGCTTTTCTCGTATGCTCTCGCTCTGAACTCCAAGGAGAGCACGGGAGCAGTTCATCTTTTCTTCGCGGCCTTCGCCGCATTCTGCCGAAATTTGCTCATACTGATCGACTTCGGCACTCGCTCTCCTTTTGCGGCGCCTCACTACCGCCTTTTCTTGGACCTACTTCTTCTGCTGGCCATGACCCTTGCTGTGATGGGATCATCCACCCTCCTTTCCGTGCAGGGAATATCTATAAGCTCCAGATACAAGCGGACCATGATTGGCGTTGCGCTGTGTTTCTGGTTGACAGCAGCCATCTCGGGTATCGTCGGCGAATCCTCCGCGGTAGAGGTTCTTCACTATGCAGTGTATGATTGCGCGGTCGTCTGTTTGGCATGGGCCTACCTCGTCATAGGCGTTGTCGCCGCCCATCACTTCGGCAGAATCGGTACGATTGCGCTCCGTCTGGCCAAGACCGCGGCATTCATCATCTTGATCCACCCCCTTAACAGGATGTTCTTCTTCCGAGCATCTACGATCCCAAGGGGTATTGAATGGTGGCTTCTTGACCTCTTCCTGCTCGGATCCAGCACAATGCTGTGTGGCGCTGCGGTGGTACTCATTGCGCGCGGCGCGCGGCGCGTAGAGCTCAAAACACTCCTCAAAACGGACGTGAGGGCTCAGAAGGTGGTCTCGAAGCGATCGTTCGCCTTCATCGGACTGGGCGTCATCGTCGCAGTCATATTATCTCTCTTGCTGATCCAGAGGTCTGGAGAAGAACTGACTTCTGCAGTAACGAGAGAACTGCAGAATCGACATCTATCAGAATTGATGGGAATCGGCTCTAGAGTCCAGGACGCATCAAGGGGGCTCAGGTCGTGTATGGCGGCAATGTCCGAAGTATACAGCAAAAACGCCGTAGCCCCATTGCGTGAAGATCGTGTTTTTGACGTTTTCCTCAAAATTGCGAATGACCACATGCCGTGCAACATCTTGATCGCGACGCCTGAAGGGGAATTGATAAAGACCGATGCATCGAATGAGTTGGCTGAGGCCTTTCTGGACAAAGCCGGCCTGGCATTCGAAACATCCGACCCCGTGTCCGAAGAGAAAGGAGATGTGCTCGGACCGAAATTCATCTTCTTTGATGAGTCTGCAAATGGTCTCTTCGCCTTCTGCACCACGATTTTCCTTCCAAACGGCCCGGACGGCTCTCGCCCACTAAGGGTCTATCTGCTTGCCTCAACAAGGACCATAACCAGCAGATACTTCAGTGGAATGGAGGGTGAACCGGTCTCAGTTTGCCTTATGAGCGAGCGTGGGGATATCGTTCTCTCCACTGCTACCAAACTCGTCTCCCGCAATATCGGTGAGATACTGTGTCCCGATTCTCCTGAGAGGAGGCAGGGCATGCTAACGGAGATAATCCGGCACAATCCCGGTTACAGAGTCCACAAAGCTGCTGAAGCACCTCTTCTGCTTTCATATTGCTCTATACATATTAATGGGAGCGCTTTCTACCCGATCGCAATAGCTCCATGGGATATCGTCTTAGCCTCGATTGACTCTGCATACCTGAAGCAATACCAACTGCTCGGATTCATCATGGTCCTAATTCTATTTGGGAGCATTATCGCGGTATATATCTCGACCAGGTGGAGCAGGTCGCTCGAGAGAATCGCCCTCGAGAAGACTGATCAACTGAGGCATGAAAAAACTAACCTCGAACAGGCAATGCGGAGCATAGGAAAGCCCCTGATCGTAGTAAATGAGAATCTGGATATTACCTATGCGAATACTGAATTCATCGCAGCGTTCAGCGAACCGCTGGGGAAGAAGTGCCACGAAGTGATCTATTGCCGTAGTTCGAAATGTGAGAACTGCCTTGCGGAGATGTCGATTCAGGGAGATGAAGTATGTCATGCAGTGAGACTTGAGGAAGAAGGTCCCGAAGCTCGATGCTTCGACATCACCGCAAGCCCGAAGAAGGATCTTGAAGGGAATGTCATCGGCTCCATCATTCTCCTGAGCGACGTTACAGAGAGAAATACATACGAGCGGCGCATACGCGAATCCGAGGAGAAGTACAAACGCCTTGTCGAGACGTCGCCGGATATGGTCTGTATTATTCAATCCGGACGGCTGCTATACGCCAACAAGGTGCTGATCGAGAAGATGGGCTTCTCCCCAAAAGATCTATTCGCCGATGAATTCGAGCTCGTCGCTAATATCGTGCACAGAGACTGGCGGGAAGATGCGTCGCGCTTCCTTGACGACTTGAGAGGGAGCAAATTGCCTAAGGAAATGGAGCTTCCACTGGTCACCAAAGGTGGCCAGGAACTCCAGGTGCTCTTCAGAGGAGTGCCAATAACCTACGGCGGCCTCGAAGCGATCGAGGTGATATTCGTTGATATAACCAAGCTAAAGGAGCTTCACAGGCAGCTGCTGCAGGCGGAACGCCTCGCATCGCTCGGAGAGCTCACTGCATCCATAGCCCACGAGTTAAACAATAAACTCACTCCAATACTGGCCTACTCAGAGATGCTTCAAAACAGAATCGAGGATCATGCCATCGCGGAGAGATTGGCCTATATCGAAAGGTGCGCCAAGGGGGCCAAGTCTGTCGTCGAGACGCTTCTCGCGTTTCCGAGAAATACCACGTCAATGAGGAAGAGCATCAATCTCAACCGACTATTGGTGGACACTCTCCAACTTGTCAAATATCGCCTGGATGCCTGCAACATCGACCTCCTCACTGAACTCGATGAAGACCTTCCTAGCACGATGGTCGATCCAAAGCAGATCGAACAAGTCTTCCTGAATATCGTCAACAACGCATATCAGGCCATGGAGGAGAGAGGCGGCACCCTGTATATCGTCTCGAACGTCCACGGCGATAGGATTGTAATCCAGATAACGGACACCGGGGCCGGCATCTCCGAGGCTGATCTTGGACGCATCTTCGAGCCATTCTTCACAACAAAGCCTGCGGGGAAGGGAACGGGACTCGGCCTGCCATGCTCGCTCGGCATCATCAACGCGCACGATGGGGAACTCAGGTGCACCAGCAAGCTCGGAAGGGGAACCACGTTCGAAATCGATCTGCCGGTTGTAAGACGCCAGACTGAGGAAGAACCCGAATTAATACAAGCTGATGATCTGCTGCTAGAAAGCGATGTCGCGGGCGCAAAAATCCTCGTTGTGGACGACGAGGAGATGCTGCGCGGGATGGTCAATGAGATACTCTCTCTAGACCACACTGTCCTGCTCGCGGGCGACGGCAGGGAAGCGATCGACCTCTTGAAGAAGGAAGCGATCGAGATGATCGTCACTGATCTACGTATGCCTGGATTGGATGGATTTGCGCTCTACAACTGGGTCAAGGAGAATAAACCCGGACTGGAAAGACGCATGCTATTCACGACTGGCGATATATATGAGCCCAGAACCAGAGAATTTATGAGGCGCGGCGGGATCAGATGCATATCGAAACCATTCTCGGTCAGCGCCTTCATGAATCAGGTCAATTCAGTTCTGGCCGACTCGAATCCCATCTGAGGCAGTTTAGAGTCCACAGCACATAGACTGGCTGCCAAAGAGGATCGCCGTCCGTAACCTACAGGTCCTCGGCGATGTTCGCCTTGTGGTCTCTGTAAAGCTGTGACACCGAGTTATACGCCATCAGGTATCGATTGAGCTCGCTCCCACACAGCAGCTCATCACCGTCCATGCAGCCAACGAACTCGCTCCGCTCGCGCTTCTTCAACTCCTCGTATCGATGCTCGGCAAGCTTCATGTGCATCATAAGATATGAAACCGAATCCCTGGCTCTCTGGAAATACGATTCGCGATATTGGGCGATCTCCTCAACGCTTTCCCGATAGAAGTTGGTGATGAAGCTCTCCTCCTCCTCGATAAGCCGACCGTGCTTGTGCGCGAAGTAACCCGCACGGGATTCATCGAGTAGAATATCGAGATGCTCGAGGAAGTCTAACTCATCCTGAGATGGCGCCCGGAAGAACATCAAAGACCGCTCAGAATTGGCGTATGCGCGTTTGAGGTAGTAGATGATGTTGACCGGGTTCTCGCCCATTCTAGCGAAAATCGCATCCAGGTCGCCCGTCTCCAGGAGAGACCTCGCCCTGTCATAATAGGCATCGCGACGCCCAAACAGCGGCGCCTTATTATTGTCAATCTTTACCATATTCTCTTCTCGATGTGTTTTCTCCGAGCTCTGCTTTCTTGAATTGCGATGCCAATATTAATTAGCCGTGTATGTTGCGGTGCCACAAGCTCCTCGCTAGGCGGTAAGGTCAATCTGGCCGCCTGTGGAAGGCGTGCGCCAGTATTGCCCTGAGCAGTCATAAAGCTCGCAGGCCCGTTTGCAGGAGTTGGCTCCTGTGAAGGAAAAGTGAGAGGAGCCGCCGAAGACATCTCCAGCAAGAAGAGCGACTGGACGCGTCCTGGAAGAGACATCGCGAGTGGCCGGTGATGAATCTGTGATATCTAAGCCTGACTCCTGTTGGAGAGCGAGGCATAGCGCCGCGCTGTGACCCCCAAATCGAGCCACGAGCCCCATTCCCAGGGCAGGCTTCCTCTGCCCGTCATACTGATACCTCAGCGCACCCCTGAGCCGATAGCCAGGAGCAGCCACAAGTGCCGTTGAAGCCATCTCTATGGCCTATCCAGTCCTCTTTCCATTCCAGTACTCGCGCCAGCCTATCGAGCTAAGACGCGAACTCGATATACCGATCCTACTCCTGAAATTATCACAGAAGCAGACATCGATCAAGCGATATATGCTCGATCAACGACACCATCCCTCGCGCATCGAGAGATATATGCCGATGCAGGAACTCTTAGAGCAATGCTAGGTGTTCTCTTTCGCATTTCCCCGCAGAAAGTCCTTCTTCTTCTTGAGGTCCTCATCATTCATTTGGGCTGAAGCCTGCGGCGAACCTCCCTGCTGCATATCGATCTTACCTATCACGCGGCCACCTTCATCGATCTTGACGCTCTTCGCGACTATCTCGCCCTCAATCGTGCCCGTCGTCTTCAGTTCGAATAGCTGCCTCGCCTCCGTCCGGCCCTTGATACGGCCGCTAATGGAAACGTTCTCTGCCGATACGTCCGCCTCGACAAGACCTGACTCTGCGACGATCAGATCGCTCTGGATATTGATCTTGCCCTGGACGGTTCCGTGCACGATGACTGCTTTGTTGCTCTTAACCTCGCCAATGAGCACGGTTCCCTCTGCAATAATCGATTCTCCCGCTGCGTCCCCAGACGGAGACTGCTTTCTCGTGTTCACTTTGTCATTCCCCTTGATTATGGGTTTCGGTTCCGGTTTGAGTACCGTGGGCGCGAGGTTATCTTGCTTTGGCGTTTCCTGAACCGGCTGCGCCTTATTGTCCTTACTGAAAAAGCCCATCCATCACTCCTGCGTGCTCGAGCATTGAAACAAGCATTCTGGAGCGGGCAACGGGGCTCGAACCCGCGACATCAAGCTTGGGAAGCTTGCACTCTACCAGCTGAGTTATGCCCGCTCTACCAATTGATACTATAATCCCAAACACACACGCGACGCAAGTTGCTCTAATTCGGCATCGGTCTCTTCAACAAGGCCCAGGCGCCAGACTCCATAATATACGAGGCACGCTCTCGGGAGAGAGCAGCTCTGGTCCCTATCCTGGCTTGTGCAACATGAGGATATTCTCTCTCAGGATCACGTTATAGAGCCCAAAGATAGTCTTGTTTATATCCTGGACCAATTCGAAGCCGGCCTCCGCCGCACATCTCTTCGCGAATGCCGCTGTCTTTGCATCCTAGCCCAGATACTTCGCGTCTCCTATGAGTCCATTTGTTTGCATATTGGTGACAAGTTGCATCCCCTGATAGATTATTGTAGAGATTGAGGCCAATCATATTCGTATCCCCGTGGTATGCAATTACACGATTTAGTGAAGCAGCTATGTCTGGTCCAAAGATATCCAATTTAGAGTTCGACTGCCCCAAGGCACCACCGAGAGAGGTCGCTGCGTCCTACTACGATGCCAGGGCCGAGGAATACGACCAGTTCTACACTGGTGAGGGTAGCTTCGAGGACATTAAATCCGAGATAATGGCTGACCATAAGGCCATCTCGGCCATGATCGAGTCCTTCGCTCTGGGTAGCCTCCTGGATGTGGCGTGCGGGACGAGCTACTACTCGCAGACCTACTCGAAGGGCGCATCGTCGGTTACCGGAGTCGATATTTCGAGAAGGATGCTGAGCGAAAGCAGAAAAAGACATCTCGCACTGGGAGTCAAATCGAGCTTGATCCGCGCTGATAGTTTCATGCTTCCGCTTGCCGCGGGGAAATTCGATCGATGCTTCATCGGCTTTTTATTGAGCCATCTATCAGACGAGGACATAGTGGCTTTGATCAAGGCCATATCTCCCCTGATGAAGGCCGATGGCAAAATCGCGATAGTAGATAGCGCCTGGACCGAGATGCGGAGCAGGCAATCCAGGAAGCGAAGCTCATATCAGACGAGGACGCTCGACGACGGACGTGAATTTTCCGTATTCAAGCGGTACTTCACCCTCGATGAACTGAACTCGTTGATGAAGTGCGCCGGATACAGCCGCACCCGGGAATTCTCCGGGCAGCTCTTTCTTTCGACCGTATGCAGCCCGTCGGCCGATTGACTTACTCCGGAGATTCTCCCATTTCTGACAGCAGCCGCCTTACATGCTGTGTCCTCGATCCGGTCGACTCCAGCGAGAGGAACTTGGACCAAGCCCGTCTGCAGGGTCCGGTTTCGTGTTGAGTATAGTAGATAGCCCCTAAATCGTAATAGGCGCTCGCATAGTCAGGATCAATCCGAAGCGCCGCCTCGTATTCCGGGATGGCCTCATCGAATTGGCCCATCTGAGCGTAAGTAGAGCCCAGATTTATTCGGGCCGCAAAAAATTCGGGATCGATCTCGATGGCCCTCTTGAAATGCTCGATCGCAAGGTCATTCCGGCCGACCCGCTTGTATGCGGTTCCGAGATTGCTGTGCGATTCCTTCGAGTTCGGCTCGATCTCGATCGCCGTCTTATATTCGGCTATCGCTCGGTAATACTGGCCCACGGCTGCATAAGCTGCACCCAGATTAAGCCTCGGGGCAACATATTTCGGATCGATTCGTATCGATTCTCTGAAATGCTCGATCGTTTTTTCCAGGTTCCCGATACGCCGATACGCCTGACCGAGGTTGTTGTGTATCTCGGCCGGGTTATCTGCCCCCTCGAGGGCTCGCTCGTAATATGAAATCGCCTCATCCAGTCGGTCTGCTCCCGACAGCGCATTCCCGAGATTATAGGCGTAGCTGCTCTCCTTAGGCTCCAGAGAGAGTGCTTTCTGAAAGACCTTGATGGCATCGCCATCGCGACCGCACCTTCGGTATAGAACGCCTAATTGGTTATAGTAATCCGCCTTATTCGGATTCAGGGATATTGCCGCCCTGAACTCATCTATCGCCTCATCGATCATCCCCGCCTCGGCGTATCCGTCACCCAGACGCGCCCGCATGAAATCAACCTCTCCCCCGGCCTGCGAAGCAGCTAAAAGCTCCCTCTTCCAGCCCTCGTCATCGCCGCGAAGCCGAAGATACTCCGCCTTGCGGAAGTGATACGTCGAGGTAATCTCCTGCGAGAGCATTCTCCTGAATATCGAGGCATCATCCAATCCACGGAGCTCATACAGCGGCCATATTGTCTCCGGAAGGCCAATGTCCTTCCCTGTGCGGAATAGCGCACCAAACGGTACCGCATCCTTTGCCAAGGAGCCGAGCTGCGAATCGGGCGTGAAACCGAAGAAACAAGCGTCGAAGTCTCGACAGACGAACTCTATCTTGGGCTGCAGCTCCCCAAACCTGAAACCGGCAAACGATCTCAGCGGGACCGCGAGGTCGCCATAGGCGTCGAACAGCGCGACATCCGCGCGATGTCCCTCGATTGCTTGCAGGTATAGCAGGGAGAATATTTGGTTATCACCCTTTGCGAAGAGCGCGGAGTTCACAGGGAGATGGCTCAAAAGGTTACTGCCATAGTCGTATGTCAGGTAATCCTCGGAGCGATCGTTGGGATGGTAGTTCGAGATAATCGCTACAAACACGATGAGAACTGCAAGAGCTGCGCCGAGACGCGGCATTCCGGCGGCAACTCGCATCAGCCCCGCCGAGAATAGAAGGACCAGGACTAGATACGACGGATACCCGAACCCAGTCGCCTGCAAAGGGACAACATTGATAAATTGGATATAGACGATGTTCATGATCACGACGAGAGCGGCAGCAATCAGCAGCGTTCGATTTCGCCTGAGAGAAATCCATCCGACCAGGGCCACAATCAAGAACACAGCCGTCGCAGGTCCATACTGACTGGCGAATAAGCCAAGTATCGAGAGGAATCGCTGGCCGCCACTCTCGTAGCCTGTCGCGAGTATAGCCTTGCCCCGATGCTCCGCGGCCCCCGCGTGATATATGACTCCCTCTAGTGTATCAGGATCGCTCCAGTTTATGGCAGGATCGCAAGACGCGCGAATCGGCAGATAGATGTAGCAGGAAAGCCCCACCAGCAAGAGCATAAGGCAGACAAGAGCGGCCGGGAAACTCCTGACAGAACGCCGCCTCCAGAGAAGAGATACGATCGCAGGCACCATCATCACCAATGAGATATGGTTCCCGAGGGAAAGCCCGAAGACGAACGCCGCGCAATAGAGCCACCTGAGGTCGTCACTATCGATAAATCTCGCGAGCAGATAGACCAGAACGGAAAGCGAGAGCAGATACAGTGTATAGACCTCCGCATCCGATGCCTGCCACCAGATGGTCGCGGAGATGGGCAACAGAAGGGCAGCAATCGCCGCCAAATACATACGTCTCGAGTAGAGGAGCACCGTCAAGAAGACGAAGACGGAACTCAGAACTGCGCAATGGGCGGAGAAGAGATTGATCCTGAACGCAGGACTTCCCAATCCTAGAAAGCCAGCAGCTCGACCTAAGAGAGAATAGACTGGGTAG
The DNA here is from genome assembly GCA_016929465.1 of Candidatus Coatesiibacteriota bacterium. Taxonomy (GTDB): domain Bacteria; phylum B130-G9; class B130-G9; order B130-G9; family B130-G9; genus JAFGIT01. The sequence goes on from JAFGIT010000039.1 coordinate 22,697, forward strand.
CCCGGATTATGCGCAATCCCGAGAGACCACGCCGATGTAATCAACTCCCCGCTGTCGCCTGTATGAACCGTAGGGGAGAGCGTTGACAAAAGGAGCAAGAAGACCAGCGAGGATACAGCAAAAAGGGCAGCGGGCGCAAGCCAGGGGCATCTAATCAATTCCAACGCACCTCGCTCGCCTATCAAAGGCCTCACTCGACCTTGAACATCACCGCAGTGGCGCTAGTCACAAGCGTCCCATCTTCTCTGCGAGCCTCAGCCTTCACCTCAACCAGACGGCCTCGCTGACGGACCAGTCTCGCGCTGATCTTATGCAATTCGCAAGTTCTTGCGGGCTGGATGTATCGCACGTCGAGACGAGCCGTTACAGAGTTGATCCCGAGATGATGAACGACCTTTGCGGCCACCTCGTCCAGCACCACCGCCATTATTCCGCCGTGGGTGATCCCAGACCAGCCTTCGTGGCTCTTCTGCGGTTCGAAATAGGTCCAGGCCGCCTCTCCATCATCCGAATACTCGAAGGACAGGTGGAGCCCATGCGGATTCATCTCCCCGCACGCAAAGCAGTTGTTGTCGTCGGTAACCTTGACCATTTTGATTGCTTGATAGTCCTCGAATGTAGCGTTTCGATGTCAATATATCGCCGCCCGGAGAACTGTCAAGCCTCTGGGCCTGTCTCCTCGAATGGCAAAGGATCCCCTTGGTCGTCTCGCATTGACTCGCATTCGCGCAGACTATTGCAGCGAGGTTCTCTAAGTGCCAATATATGAGTTCTTTTGGATTTATCGCCTATCTTGATACGAAGATGAGAGGAACGACCTATGCGCGGCTTTGCTTGGGTAGCGATGATCGCCGCTGTTACGATTATCGTGTCGGCTTTTTTGGTTTACATGTTCAGCGGATTGCAGGAAAAGGAAAGCGCCACTGAAGCGGCGAATAACGCGGCTCCAGTCTCCGTAAATGGCCCCTCAGTAGGAGGAGTCCCTCTTCCGGTCGATAAATCGGGCAACATCGAATATACACCCGAGACGTTCGACATAATCTCCACCGCCCTCTTCGGGAATGTATATCGTCTCCTCGCAAGGCAGATATACGGCGATTACGGGGTCAACAAGGGTCTGTGCATCGACGTAGGATCCGGCCCCTGTGGGCTCTCACTCGAACTCGCCAAGATAACAAACTTGCAGTTCTATGCACTCGACATCGATCCGGGTGCATTCCCCATAGCGAGGCAGAAACTAACTGAAACGGGCCTCATGGAGCGGTTCTCATTGATAACCGGCGACGCCCAAGACCTGCCCTTCAAAGATAACCTCGCGGACCTGATAATAAGCCGTGGGTCATTTCTATTCTGGGACGACAAAGTTGCGGGTTTCAGAGAGGCCTATCGCGTCCTAAAGCCCGGCGGAATAGCATTCATAGGTGGCGGAATGGGCAGACTGCTCCCGCAAGAGGAAATGAGGAGAATAGGACGCGAACTGAAACGCCTCAGATACGGGCCGCGATATTGGGGGGTAGGCGCTCCCTCCGTCTATGAGATGGAGGATATACTGAAAAAGGCGGGCATCCCGACTGCTAAATACAAAATCA
>JAFGIT010000397.1 GCA_016929465.1 Candidatus Coatesiibacteriota bacterium
CCACACGGTCGATTCCTCAGAAATGGCATTCAAGGTGGCCGGCTCGATGGCTTTCAAAAAGGTCGCGATGGCTGCGAATCCAGTCCTCTTGGAGCCCATAATGCTGCTCGAGGTTGTCGCACCCGAGGAGTGTATGGGAGATGTCATCGGCGATCTTAGTTCTAGACGAGGCAAGGTCATCGGGACCGAGACAGTCTCCGGCCGTCAGATCATCAAGGCCAGCGCGCCGCTTGCTGAGCTTGCGAAGTATGCGCCGGACCTGAGGTCCATTACAGGTGGCCGTGGAAGCTATACGATGCAGTTCATGACATACGAGCAAGTTCCCGCAGGCATAGCCGAAAAGGTAATCGCCGATGCGGAGATTGAGGAGGAGGAGTAGGCCTTCGGAAAAGCCTGCTTCAATTTTAGTTTCCGAATGTCCTTTTTTGCAGGACCTTCCGAAAAGCGGATGGACACATACACTATTTATGGGCGGGGCTTGTCTCCGCCCGCCTATATATAAGGGCAGACACAAGGCCTGCCCCCACACGACCACGCATCCGAATATATTTGTGAGATACAGGCGGGGACTATTGAAGACGCGCCCAGCGCTCATCGCTGCCCTTTCGCTACTCTCACTGTGCCTGGTTTATCCCCAAGTGCTATCGGCAGAGACAGACCAGCTTCGGCTATTAATCCCGCTGCCGCGCTCGCATTTCATCGAGCAGACAGACAGGGCGATAATTGACTGGACCAGCCATATCGTCTATGCTGTCGGTTCTTCAGAGGCCAGATCATGGGATGAAACGACCACCTTGGTTCGATCGTATGAAGTCGCGAGGCAGGCGATTTTCGATGTGCTCGAGCGATTTCAGGTCGCGCATGGGATGGCTGCCGGGGACTATCTGGGCACGTTTGCCGGCGGTCTGCTCGAGCTCCAGGGGATGGCGGCCGATCCGTTAATTCTCGCGGAATTCGAGTCCTACGAAAATCGCCCTGTCACATCCGTTCTCCTGGGGCTGGACCTGAGGAAATGCCGGGTCTTGCCGCTTCTCGTCGAGGGCGGCGGATTGGGGGAGTCTCAGACAGACCTAGCGAGGCCGACGCCCATCCCCCCGAAATCGAGCGCGGAGTGGCTATCCGAGATCAGGCACCCCACGGGACTCATCATCGATGCAAGGAATCTCGACCTGAAGCCCGCGCTATGCCCGTCGATATACGCAGAAGACGGACGGCTGGTCTTCGATCTTGAGTATGCCAGGCGGGCGTGGTTCTTTCAGAGGGGTGGGATCTGCTATATGTCCGACATTGACGCTGCGAATTCCGAGGAGTTCATCGGAGTGAATCCGAAGATCGTGAAGGCCATCTTGGTCCATAGGCAGAATGAATCTGACCTGGTCGTTTCGGACGACGATGCGGATCGGCTTATATTTCTTCGCCAGCGGCTTACCTTTTTCGCCGAGTGCCGGGTAATTGTTGTAGGCACGCCGCAAGGTCCCCATAGGTCAGACTGATGCCTGCGGCTCAAACGAGTGTCGGAGTGCGGCGAGCTCTCGCCGCTTTCTTTTGCGGTGACCTGGCACCGCCTCACGTTGACACCCATCCGTTGCCCAATTCTTCGATCTTCGAATACTCATAGATGAAAAGCGCCCAGGAAAACGGGGGAGGATAACATGAATTCCTTCACACCATACGGTGAGCTCAACGAGGTTCTGAGGGAGCTTGTGCGGGGCATGCAGGATGCTTTGGCTGATGACTTCATCGGAGCGTATCTACAGGGCTCATTCGCGGTCGGCGACTTCGATGAGCACAGCGATGTTGATTTCATCGTCGCGATGGAGGATGACCTTTCAGCGGAACAGCTTGACCTTCTTCAGGAGCTCCACCCACGCATATACAACATGGGGTCCGAATGGGCGAAGCACCTGGAGGGGTCTTACTTCCCGAGAGAGATCCTGCGGGATTACGACAAGAGCGGCACGCCCGTCTGGTATCTCGAACACGGGGCGCAAACACTTCAGAGGTCCACACACTGCAATACGGTGGTCGTCAAATGGACGGTGAGGAATTATGGCGTCGCGATGGCCGGGCCGGCGGCGAGGACGCTGATCGATCCGATACCCACACGGGAGCTTCGGCGGGACATAAAGGAGACGATCATCAGCTGGGGTGAGGAGATACTCACCGAACCAGAGAGGTTCAGCAATCGCTTCTATCAGAGCTTTATCGTCCTAAGCTATTGCAGGATGCTGCGAGACCTCTACGCAGGCGATACCGGCTCGAAGCGTGTGGGCGCCGAGTGGGCCAAAGCCAACCTGGACCCGCGCTGGTCCGGCCTGATCGACCGCGCCTGGGATGGCCGCCCGGATCCCGCAAGGTCGGTCAGGGAGCCCGCCGATCCCGCCGAGTTCGCGGAGACGCTGGAGTTCATGAAGCAGGTCATGGAACTCACGAGGGGATATGTGATCCCCGACCAGGCATCGCTTCGAGGGGCTGATTGGGCCTCAAATCTCCCGATTGACAATTAGAAGCGACGGGGTAGTGGAATCCCATATCGACAACGCTGAGATGAAAGCGTCCGAGAAGATAGCATTTCAGGGATTCAGGATCCCGACGCTGCGCACTGAGCGCGTGACCGTCTTCTTCAATCCGGCATAACTGAAGGACTTCGAGGCTTTCCTTAAGGATAACGTGGAGGCCCTTGCCGCGAAGGCCGTCCACTTCGCCCCCTCGGGACTTTCGAAAAATTCCTGGACACGGTCAGACGAGAGCAGCAACAACGCCCTGCCCGGCCTCTTCGAGCTCGCCCGACATGCCCGGGAACTAGATGAGCAGCAATCCGATTAAATCGGCGAAGCCCCTTCTCTCGGCTAATGATGTCGATTGCCAGCGTTAAGAAGGCGTCTAATGCAGGGACAGAGAATACAGGGATATCTCGCCTATGACCTCGAACTGGCCTGGTGTCGAGAGCGCCCCGGCGAAGAGATAGCCGCCTGCCGGAAGTCCGCCCGGCACGAATATGTCGAGTAATGTCTCAGGCGACATCAGGTAACCCTGCTCGAGAAGAAGCCCGGTAATGCAGGGGAATATGCCGAAGTCGATAAGCGTCGGTGAGATGCAGAGGATCTTCCCGTCGGGCATGACAAATGCGAAATAGACATCAACGGTTATATCCGAGCCTGAATTACTGATTTGATACATGCCTATCAGTTGCTCCCCGGCAGCGAATTCACTCGCGTTCAGCCAGCAGTCGATTGTCGGGACCTCATCGGAGCCCAGCGGGTAGTGATACCCCATATCGACAACGCCTGTGTCCGGCGTGCCATCCGCCTGCGTGGTGTGGTTGGTTAGTCCTGCATCTGCGGCAGATTGGCTTCCAGCGTCAATGCACGGGCTGTCGGGATCAAGGTAGTAATCGCCCAATGGGCCAGTTTCGAATAGCGGGTCTTCCGAGATGTTGCCAGCTCCCCAGTAATCGCTCTGGGTGCAGCAGTAAGAGAGCGAGACGCCTCCTCCCATCTCGTCAATCGTATCGCCAGCCCCCCAGATTATACAATTCTGAACAACTGGAGTCGCGTCCATTGAGCAAATCGCGCCACCCGTATTATAGCCGGCATCGTTTTTCGTGAGCGTGCAGTTCAAAATCTCCGGAGAGCATTCTCCATCGTAGGCCCCAAATAATAAAGCTCCACCGCAAATCGACGCATAATTGCCCATAAACAGGCAGTTTCTGAAAGACGGAGAGTCATCCCCTACGCAGACGCCACCGCCCATCCCGCTGGCACTTATATCACCCCCGGACGAATTATCTGATATAACGCAATCTCGGATTACGGTCTCATATTTACTCTCGGCCATCCCTCTACCCAGAACATCCGTAAAAGCTCGATGACCATACGTGTATGCCGCCCCATAAATGCCTGCCCCCATGCCGCCACCATCTCCTCTCCCCAATGCTGTGTTCTCCGCTATCACACATCCATCAATCGTCAGCGAGCAATTGATCCATGATATGCCGCCGCCGCTGCAATAGCCATCATCCTCCGTTGCAGCATCAACGGTATTCCGGATTACTTGGCAGTCACGCAATGTGCCCGACGATTCCATCAGATACAATCCAGCACCCATCACGGCGCTATTCTCAGATATGATGCAAGCATCGATCATCAGGCTATTGCAGCCTGAAGACATCACGCCTCCGCCGGTGCCCTGAGACCTGATCACATCTGCCTTTCCACCTCTCAACATGAGATTGGACAAAGCCGCATCGTCCAGACTCATGCAACTCACCACCGGATAGGCTTCGCCCTCGGCATCGAGTATCGTCGAATCTGCGCCCGCGCCAATGAGCGAAGTGTATGACTCCATTGTTATCGGGTATGGCTCCCCGTTGGCTGTCTCGCTATACGTCCCCGCCGCTATATAAATGTTCGCTGGATTGCTCGAAGTACCGCGTACCCTTGACAGTGCATATCCGATATTGAGCCAAGCGTCATCAGAGAAGCGTCCCCCGTTCGAGTTGCTGCCGTTCACACCATCGACATAATAATCTGCTCCCAGAGCGATGCCGCAAATGAAGCTGACTGTGATAACAAACATGAGTGCAACGCGTATTTTGGACATTGTAGGCCTCCTTTTGATGGTTCATAAGAGCATCTCTCTATTCTATCTATTATATCCCAGGCCTTTTGAAGGGCGATATCTTCGCCCATTTTCACTAGATACGAGACTCGCACATGTCTGGCGCATTTCATCACCTGCAATCCGAATATCCTCAAGGTGCGAAGGAAGATATAACCGATCCGTCAAATTTCCTGACGATAATCTTTCCTTTCTTCTTGTCCCAATACGCCAGCTTCTCTCCATCGATATCCCAATCATATGTGCTGTAACCTGCGGAGTTCTTCGGGGTGCCCAAGATAATAATGGGCTCAGGAAATGCAGTGCGCTTGATCAGTTTGCCCCCCAAGTCGTAGATGGCGCAGGCTTCAATCGAAAGCACGTCTCCGTCCCATTGGCCCTGGAGCACGCCAAACTGCTTGTTATCATGGGCGCAGCGCATACTAAGCCCCCGGATGTCCTTTGAGACAAATATTTCTTTTCCGGTGGCTGTCTCAAGACGCCAAAAAGAGTTCGGCTTATCAGAAGACGAATCCTCAAAATTCCGCTTGAAATAGAACATGAACCTCCGATCTGGGGTAACACCCGCGAGACCACGTGTGCCTGCAACCAGTGTCTTGCCGCCTTGAAGGAAATCCACCGTGGTTCTGCCGGATGTGACTCCTCGCCTAACCCCAATGATCGGTTCACCAGCAGTTGGAATCACACAGCTGTCGAGTGATTTAGAATATCCAGGCAATTCTATGAGCTTGCTGAGCAATCCATCATTCAGGGAATACAGCGCCAGGCTCAACTGACTGGTTGAAATCCTGTCACTAACCGTCGATCCAGGACTGGTTGACCTACTGATGTTTGAAGCCATCGACAAACAGCCGGGGACCTCTGCTCCATTTATGATGACCGGAAGAACATCGGACGGAACACCAGCCTTATAGGAACATATCATAGCTTCATCTCTTCGTTGGAGCCGAATATCCAGTGTCAACTCCTGAGTATCAAAGGAGTAAATGCAGGGGCTTAGTAAGAAGGATGAAGCCCCTCCCTGCAGAAATAAATCGCAATCCTTGCGCGAAGTCGCGTTAAAGAAAAAATACCTTGGGAATCCTGCGTTGGAGAAGAGTGGAAACGATCTCCACAGACCGGCACCCACGACCTCCCGGGGTTTCTGAATTTGAGCATCATTCTCAGACCAGAGGCATAGCTCACAAAGGTCTAGGAAATCGGAGGCATCCCTGTTGAACACCACGGTTTCATTCTTCTTTATATAGATGATGGAGTTTCCATCTCCCGCAAAGGCAAGGTCTCGCACCCCCTCGCTGCTCTTGATTTCTCTGTGGATTTTGCCCCTGCTTCCCATAGCGACGCTTTTGTGGCAATCCGATGCTAGCAAAAAACTCAGAGCTAGAATAACTGCGAGGCAGGCATTCAGTCTTGGTCTCTCAAGAATCCCAAAGAATATTGAGTCTGTCTTGTGCATTCTCAAGTCCTCCATTATTCCGATGTTGTCAGACAATTATCTATAAGTGAACTTGATAGTATATTATTAATATTCTTTCTCCATATCTTTTTCTATTGATTATCCGAGAACATCATAACGGACAAAATGCAGAACCTCCTGCATTAAATAGAAAAGGGCGTGCAGCATAGGTGAGTGTTCGACGGTCCTATGCTGCAGCG
>JAFGIT010000398.1 GCA_016929465.1 Candidatus Coatesiibacteriota bacterium
CCGGCGATCACCAACTGCACCATCAGCGGCAACTCAGCCGAGGACGGTGGTGGGCTCGCCGGCTGCGACGGGGCGATCAGCAATTGCATCGTCGTCAATAACTGGGCGGCCTCGCAGGGAGGAGGCATGGATTGCTGCGTCGGTGTCATCGACAACTGCACGATTAGCGATAACTCAGCGGAGGTGAGTGCGGGCGGGCTTCATTGGTGCTGGGCAATGATCTACAGCTGTATCGTCTGGGGAAATGAGGCCCCAGAGATTCCGGAGGTCGAAGGATACTGGGAGACGACCTACTGCTGCATCCGCGGGTGGACATACGAAGGCGAAGGCAACATCTCCGCCGACCCGCTCTTTGTCTCTGGTCCGCTCGGTGATTACTATTTGAGCCAGATGTCCGCGGGGCAAGCTGCGGACAGCCCATGTATCGATGCCGGCTCGGCGCTAGCGGTCGAAATGGGACTTGCTGAGATGACAACACGGACGGACGAGATGCCCGATGTGGGCATTGTTGACATCGGCTTCCATTACCCAGCGTCAGAGGATGCGGTGGATGTCGAAGTCATCTGTTCGTTGAACTCGGAGGAGTTTACCACCGGCGATGTGTTGGAGGCCTTCGCGAGTCTCGAGAACCGTGGCGCGGACATCATCGCGGACATCTTTGCGGCGATCGTCCTGCCCGATGGTTCGGTCATCTCGCACACCCAGAGCGGCTTCGCGCCTGGTATCTGGCCGTGGCTCTCCGAAGTGATTCTTACCTCGGGCTTCAGCTCAGGCCCGTCGGAGGTCTTCGAGCTCTGTGTTCCCACAGGCGCGGCAGTGGGCTCCTACTCCTATGTAGTAGCAGTGTCGCGCCCGGGCATGGTCACCCCGGACTTCCTCTCCATCCATCACTGCACATTTCACATAAGGTAGGATTATGCGTTCAGAATGCGGCTCAATCGGCAGCCTGATGAGCAGAAGCGAGAATTTTGTCATTGTACAGATGACCTGTTGCGACTCACCTCGATTACATATCCGACTGGAGGGACCGTAACGTTCGGCTATGCCACGGGAAGCAGCCTTCGGACGTCGATAGGCATGCCGAACGGGGCATATACCGATCTCGAATACGACCTGAACGGCAGGATCGCTGGCGTCGAGACAAGAAACAGCGGCGACACGCTCCTCAAGAGCAACAGCTACGAGTTCGATCCGGTCGGCAGACTCACGGGAATACTCGACGAGAGCAGCAATGAGACCGTCCTCGAGTATGACGCCCTGGGCGCGCTCACGTATGCCTCATACCCCGGCGGCTCCCCGACAAGTTACTACTATGACGCGGCGGGCTTCAGGACATTCGCCTCCGATGAGGCCGGCATGACGACGGAGTTTGACTACGACGACGCGGGCCAGCTTTTGAGTAGCGAGACGGACGAGGCGTGGACTACGGAGTATGACTACGACCTTAACGGGAACACCGTCGAGAAGGACGACAACGGCGTCGTAACGGAGTATGAGTACAACGACAAGAATGGCCTCATAGGCGCCGCAGGACGTCACGACCTCGCCCGAGGTCGGCTACGTCCGCCTCCGCGGCCGCAACGCGAAGCACTGGTGGCAGGGAGGGCCGCTGCGATACGACTACTCCTACAGCGAGAAGGAGCTGAACGACTGGTCGGACCGGCTCAAGAACATGGGCAAGAACACCCGCAAGATATTCGTCCTCTTCAACAACTGCCACCTCGGCCAAGCCGCGAAGAACGCGCTAACGCTTGTGCTAATGATGGGTGAGGAGTAAATCTAAACATCTGGAATGAGTTTGGACAGTTTCTCCCCGCATTTCCCCAGCGTAATTGACCGCTTGCCTCGCATTCGTATTTTCGCCCTTCTGGCTCTGGTCTTATCGACCTTTCTATTCCAATGGTTTGTGAGAATGATGGCATAGCATTCCAGTTTCTTCGGGCAGGGATCGCATTTTGAAATCATCTTCTCAACCTCCAGCCAACCATTTGATAGCTGGTTTATGGCGTGCCCGGCATCTCGTATTTTGTCTTTGCACTCCGCCACCACTACCTCAAGGCCAGAATGCTCAATGAAGATCAGGCAATCGCACACGGGATAATCGTCGCCGGCCAGCTTGTTGCCATCCATAATGACGCGAGGGTGATTGACATCGATCACCAATTTGCATTTGGATTCTCTTTCAATGCAGTCTTCTCGCTTGAGATCAGGACGGCCCTGCGATAGCTGATTTAGAATAGAAGGCTGATTTGTCAAGACGCTTACTCCTGCGCCAAGGCAATTCGAGCCTCTTTGAGATCCTCATAAAGCTCATCATCCGCCTCGATGAACATGTCTTCAGGCAGGCCATCCTCGGTCATTCTTCTCTTGGCATGCAGAGGTTCCGTCCTATATGCGAGGCCCGATTTTATACCTGTGTCCCGCTTGAAGAGGTATGCCCCGAATTCGTCCTGCTCCAGATAGACCTCCGGCAGATCCCCAGATCCATCCTCTTCTCGCTTCTTCCTGACCTTGCCCCAGAGTATGTAGTTGTTGATCTGGCCAAAAAGATAGTCGCTATGCGTGGTTAGAATCAAATTGACGCCCTCTCGCACGAGCTTGACGAGATACTTGGCGAGAATACGAATTGCACCGGGATGGAGATGAGCCTCGGGCTCGTCGATGATCATAATACAGCCAGGTTGGGCGATATGCTTTATATGGAGGACAATCGGCGCAAGTTCGATGACAGCTAGCGAACATTGATGCAACTCGAGCTCCAAACCCGCATCGGTGCGAAACATAATATGCGGTGCGACATTCTTATGAACGAATTTCAGCTGAATGGAACCTCTCAAGATATCCGATTCCAAATCAACTGCGATATGTGCCAGTGGCCCTGGTGCTAATCCACCAAGCTGCGATATAATTCGAAAGAAATCGGAATCCACTCCTCTCGGGCCGGCGCTCACTCTCCTTTCCCAGCCGCCCATCTGCGCATTCTGCTGCAAAATAGCATTTATGAATGGGTCTTTTAAGAGCATCAGGCCTGGACGTTCTCCGGGCAAGTAGTGACATCCTCGTTCCAGCTGGCGCCACAGGGGACGCAATGATTCGGTTGCCAGAGCGTGTCCCAGGGTGGCAATCCTCGCATCCCTCTGCGATTCAGCATCCGGCTTGCCATTTATAGCCTCCCAATAGATCACATTGTAGGTCTTATTCTTGACGCCGCCAAATCGGCCTTTGAGATGTCTTATGGCAAGGCTGTCCTCGGATGATTCCAACTCCAGAGACCAATCGGGGACGTCAATACGAACGGAGAACATATTGTCCCTATCCAATCCCAATTGAGGCATTGTCGCGCCGTAGATACGGCCGACTTCCGACGTAAGCGGCCCGAGTGACACCCTCTGGAATATGGATGTCCCTATCTCCGTCGCTTCCTCGGGGGTGATGTCAAAAGGTCCTTTCTTAGCCGGATCGGGATTGCGGTCCATGATGTTGGCAACGGTGTCATAGCAGAATCTGTCGTCCAGAAATGCCTTGGGATTCAATGCCTTTGAGAGCCCATCTTGGGATGCCATAGGAGGCCAGATCGGCGGCCCCGGGTCGACGTGCCAATACGATCTAAACAGCGAGTAGAACATCATCGCGGCATAGCTCTTCCCGGAGTTATTCGGGCCGATGAAGATGGTCATCGGTTTGAGGTCGATTTCGGCCTTGCGGAGGGGGCCGAAGTTCTCGAGCGTCAGTTTTAGGTCGATAGGCTTTGGCTTTTCTTGTTTCGCCTTTTTCTTTGGGCTCATTTCAAGGCCCTCCTTTGTGCGACCCCTTCAGGGTCGAGTCTATCTTGTCGTCTCGTTCCCGCAGGTTGACACCTGCGGCTATTCACATGATTCCCCTTCAGGGAATTCAGAGCGAGCGGCGCTCCTTTCTTTCGGGAACGTCCTGCTCCAGATTCAATGCCCTTATTCTTTCTGAATCCACCTTGGACAATAGCATTTGGCGTGGATCGCATCAAACGATTCCGCGCGTATCTCTGCGTAGTCCTCAATCGCGTAGCGATTGGAGTTTGGGTGAGATGTTGCGGTGCGGCATCCCGCCCGATAGTTCGAAAGCGCCAAAGGGCTTGAGGGCACGCTGCGGCTGCCCCCACAAATCATCAATCCCGCTTTCTCAGCAACTTCGCGGCGATGATGCTGATCTCATACAGGATGAGGAGTGGGATGGCCATCAAGAATTGCGTGAGAATGTCGGGCGGCGTGAGGATGGCGGCGACCACAAAGATGAAGACGATTGCGTATTTGCGGGCCCTTTTGACCTGCTCCAGGGAGACGATGCCCATGCGGACTAAAAAGACGATGATGAGCGGCATCTGGAATACTAGGCCAAAGGCGAGAGTGACCCGCGCACAGAAACCCACGTAAAAAGCGAGCGAGATGTTTGGCGAGGCAATGCCCTGCGCGCTGCCCAGAAAGAAAGTGAATGCGTATGGCAGTATTGTGAAGTAGGCGAATAGGATCCCCACTGCAAAGAGAAGCGTCGAGAAAAGGATCAGAGTCAGGCCGACCTTAGCTTCTTTTTTCTTCAGAGCGGGAAGGACAAACGCCCACACCTGGTGAACGATAATAGGGAATGCGATGATTATCGCGGCCATGAACGCGACCTTGATGTGCGTCATGAACGCTTCCTGGACCTTCAGGATCGACAGGTTGCCATCGCTTCCAAGTGCTTCCTTTATTGGCACAATCAGCACGGCCAGTATCTGCTGAGAGAAGGCGTATGAAAGCGAGAATCCTGCGGCGAGAGCCACGACACAGACTATCAGGCGGCGTCTAAGCTCGGCAAGATGTGCCACGATCGGCATCTTGCCCTCGTTCGAACTGCCGTCAGTCTTGGGCGGTTTCATCCTCGGTTGCCATCTGCTCTTCTTTGCTGGCCCTGATTATCTGCATGAAGGAGGTCTTCCCCACCCAGCAGAGCATAAACCCCAGGATCGTAACGGGGATTATGGATAGCGCCCAGAGCATCAGGGCATAGCTGGTTGCGATCTGCTCCTGAACCCCCAGCAGGACCATCGCGGCGGCAGTCGCGAGCTGGAATATCCCTATGAATCCCGGCGATGAAGGCAACATCACGCCGAGCGCGAGAATTGCGGTCACAAAGAAGCCCATGTATATGGGCAGGGAAAGCCCGAAGGATAGCGACAGAAGCCAGGGGCCGAATACTATGGACCCCCAGGTGAAAAGCGACCATAGTAGGACATTCCCAGCCTGCATCGGGGTGTTTATTGACGCGATCCCTTCTGCGAATGACAGCAGAAGCTCAGTGATCTTGTGGACGACATTCTTGGGCGCAAAGAAGAGAATAGTGGATATGAATTTCTCGGTTTTCTTGGGTGCGAAATGCAGGAAGACCAGGACCAGGATGATCCCAAGGTACAGTCCCAGGGTGGAAAAGCCGAAATAGCGCAGCCGCTCCTGCGTGATCGCAGTAACGATCTTTTGCATAGGCCCGCTCAAAGTCGCGAGGTCCGGCGTCTCGGGGAACGGCATGACGGTAAGCGCGAGAACCAAGATTGCGAGGACGCAAAAGCCATCGCAGAGCCTCTCGACGACGATCGTAGCGAAAGTCGATGTCGCGCGTATGCTCTCGTTCTTCGCCAGTACGTAGGCCCTCACGAATTCACCTGCTCTCATGGGCAAAATGTTGGAGGCGGTGAATCCAATAACCGTGGCGGAAAATGACGGGCCGACGCCGATACGTTTGAGCGGTCTCAGCAGGTAAGTCCACCTAATTCCCCTGCCCAAGTAGCTGGCGAATATCGAGACCAATGTAAGGAGCACGAACCAGAGGTTGGCTTTCTTCACTACGCCCCACATCTGGCTAAAGTCGCACATGCGGACGAAATAGTAGAGGCAGCTTGCGCTGATTAAGAGGCCTACCAGGATCTTCCAGTTCCTGGCCAAGAATGACTTCTTCGGGGTGTGGGAGCTTTCAGAGGTCGTCATTATATACTAAGTCTCAGCATCAGGCCAATTTGAGTCCGACTACCCAGAGCGCGAAGAAGAGGACGATGACTATTCCCCAGAGCAGCCCCTTGTTCGGCAGAAACTTATTGTCCTTGGTAAAGGCTGTAAAAATGAAGATGATCGTCGAGGCGATCCAGCCTGCAAAGCCCGCAACGCACAGCGCGGCCCACAGTTGAGACAAAACGAACTCCTCCCAGACGCGGGTATAACGATACGAATCAGGTAGAAACTAAGCCCGAATAATAGGGGGCAAATGTCCGGGCTGTCAAGCGCACGGAGCACCATGGCCTATTATAGAGGCGTTTAGCCGCCCTTCGATCCCAGTTTGTTCTCCTCGCCCCTCAATAGTCGCGCTATATTCTTACGGTGCTTCGCTATGATCAAGATCGCGACCGCAAGTGCGAATAAGACCATGCTACCGGGCTCCCCTCCTATCCAGAGGGCGATTGGCATTGTCAGAACGGCGACGATTGATCCCACCGAGACGAACCTGGTCACCGCAAGCACCACGATAAATGCACCGAGGCCGAAGAGAATGTAGAGGGGTGATAGCCTCATGAAGACTCCGAGTGCGGTTGCGACCCCTTTCCCTCCCCTGAATTTCAGGAAGATGGGAAAACAGTGGCCTAAGAGCGCAGCGCCTCCGCAGAGCAGTGGAAGCGTTCCGTTGGGATCAGAGTAATTTTCCACCAGGAGAACAGGCACATATCCCTTGGCGACATCTAGTATGAGAGTGACAAGGCCCGCGGCCTTCCCCGCGGCGCGCATTACGTTCGTCGCGCCGATATTGCCGCTGCCAGTCTTTCGGACGTCCTTGCCGGAGAGCCGGCCGACTATGTAACCGAACGAAACCGAGCCTAGCAAGTATGCGAATAGAACGAGGACAATCTCAGTCATTGTGATTCTCGACTATCCGACCCGGCTTTTCACATGTCAACCTCGAAAGTGGTTGCCGAGAGGTTGCCCAGAATAGTGCCGGAGCTCTGGTCCAGGAAGGCAGCAAATACGATATAATTCCCACTCTCCGAGAGTGGGGCGCCCTGCTGGACCTCGCATTCAAAGACGAGTAGATCCTGTACGGAGAATCTCGTCGGCAAGTAGAGGCCGGTTACGGCGTAATCCGCGGTCCAATTTGGATAGTAAAGAAGCGATCCATCCGGCTGGACAATCGCCATCCCGAAGTCGACGCCTCTTTCGGCTCCCGCGTTGGCAGCTTGGGCATATATTTCGAGGGTGTCACTTGCGTCATAGACTGGATAATCCGCCTGGAGGTCCAGTCCGAGCTCATTCTGGCCGCCTGTGTCGATTGCCTTCAACGCGGCCTGAATATCGAGCTTGCCGTAGCCATATACGTCATTGTGACCTGTGCCCGTGTATTCGTCGGATAGTGCGCTTTGTGCGAGTATCTGCTCGATATCATCCGGAGTCAGGGATGGATTGCATTGAAGCAGAAGGCCTACAGCACCTGCAACGTGCGGCGAGGACATGCTCGTCCCCGCTGCAAGCCAGTAATAATAGCTGTGCGTCAGCATCTCGGTATCATAATTGTCTGGCCCCATAGCATATGTCTGGGCAGAGAACGCGGACGCGATGTATTGACCGGGGGCGACAATTTCAGGCTTTGGTCCGGTGATGTCGGGTCTTCTCGAGGGTCCTTGGCTACTGAAATATGAGATCTTTCCGACCTCAGCATTCCAATCGGTCTGTCTCCGCCCATACACGTCATACCACACGTTCTTCGTGACGTAGGACCCAACAGCGATGACCTCCTTCGCATAGGCAGGATAGGTAAGCGATAGCCTGCTGTCACCGCCCCTGACACCGGGCCTTTCATCCATGAACAGCACATAGCCAGACTCCCCGGGCCATGCGTCGAAGTAGCAGTCTCCTTTGACAACAATCGTCCAATTATAGAAATAATATGTCCAGAACTGTGGGGTGATGGTGATAATGACATGACGGGCACCGTTATTCTCATTTGACATTTCAGTCGCATCGATGCTGTAACTGGCGATCTCTGAACCATCGTAGAAGCCCTGATTGCTGACGGACTCGCCTGGAGATACGAAATCGCTGCGCTCGACATGCCCGCCTGTCCAGAAGTCAAACGCGCTAACCGCAACGTCGATATTGCCAGGCGGCTCGTACCACAGCTCAATCACGCCTGTGTGATACACCATCATATCGAACATCTGCTCGTCTTCCGTGGCTTCGAAGCCAACGTGCTGATAGTAGCGCTTCCCGCTGCTGTCCTCTTGATAGGCGCTATTGCCTGCGGAATTCACGATTATCTTGCCCGGCCCCGTCAGCGCATCTATAGCCTGGCAAGCGACAGAGGTCCCATCATGGCTCCCAGCGTTGTATCCGAGTGAGAGATTCACGACGGCAGGCATTCCAAGCTCTTCCGCTTTCTTGAATATATAATTCACTCCATCGAGCATGATGTCGGTACCAAAATCGCTCCCAAAGGATATCTTGGTGAATACGATGCTCGCCGCGGGTGCCACGCCGGTGTAACCTGCTCCACATCTGCCATTGCCTGCCTCGATACCCATAACGTGAGTTCCGTGACCATCCTGATCGAGTCCAGGCGCGAAGATCGATGGCGTGCCCTGCAG
>JAFGIT010000399.1 GCA_016929465.1 Candidatus Coatesiibacteriota bacterium
CCTTCACGGCGTGGGCAGAGACAGGAGCGGAGACGGCTGGGGGGCACACCAAGGCGGCGTTCTATTTTATTGAGGTACTCCTTCAATTGGAGCCGCTTGTTTTGATGCTGGGTGTCTTCGGCATCGTTGTGACGATCAATTCAAAGGATGTGTTCGAGCGATTCGTATCGCTCTGGGCGATATTGGATTTCATCATATATTCGATCATCCCCTACAAGACGCCCTGGCTGGTCATGAACATAGTGGTCCCGCTCTTGCTCTGCGCCGGGTGCTTCGTGGATAGAGTGCGCCGTGCACTCGATGACCGGCCGGTCGCCGCAGTCCTGAGTATCGTGGCCTTCCTGGGAGCCTTATTCTGGTCGGCCTCACTCGCCTGGGATATATCGCTCGTGAGATACGATGATAATACCGAGGAGATAGTCTATGCGCACACGTTCCGCGAGATCAATGAGCTCGTGGGGGACATCGAAGAGGCTGCCAATTCGATCAAGGGAAGCGAGACGAAGATCTACGTCTTCTCCGAAAAGCAGTGGCCACTCAGCTGGTATCTGCATCAATTCGACAGTGTATATCCACACGAGATAACTCAACGGAAGGTCGATTCTGCTGACATCATTGTTGCCTCGATCGACCAGGAAGATGACATCGAGCGATACGGGAAGGGCCGCTTCGTCAGCAGGAGGTTCAGCCTAAGGCCAGAGATATCATTGACCCTTTATATCCCAAGAAAACTCGCCGGAATACTCGGCGACTCCAGAACCAGGCCAAACACCTACCTCCCGCCCAATACGCCGATTGCCCTTTCAGAAGGATTGATCGCAAGCTACTTCAAGGGCCAGCAGCTGCTCCCGCCACCATACAAGGTCAGGATAGAGAAGACGGTCGAGTTCGAATATGAGGCCGATAAGGCTAAGGAATTCACCCCACCCACGAGCATACGCTGGGACGGGTACGTCCAGATCCCCGACACGGGTGAGTACAGCTTCTTCCTTACCTCGGATGACGGCTCCCGGCTATATCTCGACTCGGTCCTCGTTATAGACAACTGGGGGGACCATGCGATGGCCACGAAGAACTGCTCCGCCACCCTCACGGCAGGCTATCATAGGATCCAGGTCGAGTATTATGATTCTGGCGGGGGGGCTATGGTCCTTCTCGAGTGGAGACCACCCGACCGCGAGATTGAGCTCTTGACGCCGATATATCTATTCCACGTGGTCGAGGACGAGCCGGAATAATCCCAATCCAGTGCTATTGAACCGGAAAAGGATTGACGCATTCGAATCCGTAGGTCGGCCTTCTGCTGGAGGGGCCGATCTCGCGTCATTTTCCGGCTGGACGCCCGACCTTCTCCTCAACAAATTTCTTCGCTATCTTCGTCTTCTCCTCGATGAACCTGAGAACCGCCTTTTCATCGTAATCCGGATGCTTCCCGAAGAAGGTCGATGCAAAGTGGATCAGGTTCCCGGGCACACATAGCGGCTGGGTACCAGGATTGCGGTCTCGGACGGCTATTCCCTTGCTCTTCACGCCCTTCTCGGCTAACAGCTTGAACTTGGCCTCGCGGGAGCCGATGTCATAGACCGGAGTGACGAATTGAAGCCCGAACTCCTTGTAGAAATCGCGGATCGCAACCACGCTTTGAGGCATCTGCTCGACGTAGTACTCGGTCTCGCTCGATGACCCGTCGCTGGCCGCCTGAAGGTCATGCTCCAGGCAATAGACTATATTGCCGGTGTGCATGGCGAGCTTGCATGCGAGGCACCATATAAAGCGGGACTTGTATCTCTTGTAGTCCCGAACGGCGCTCCGAACGAATATGCGCTGGAATATGTCCTTTACAGAGGCAATGACGTGCACGAACCGGTCCCGTCCAAAGACGTCGATCAGCCCGTTGGCGCCTTTTCTGGCCCACTTGAGAAAGATCTGACCGTAGCCATAGTCGTAGGTCAAAAGGTGCAACTTCTCGAATTGTTCGAGCATCACAATCGCGGAGGCAGTCGAATCCAGCCCCCCGGAATACATCAAAAGCGCCTCATTTTTGGCCATGGCTTTCCCTATCTCAAGAAATGGCAATGCGGGATGAGTTTCATCCCGGGGAAAATACACGCTGGTTGGGGCCCGTGTCAAATCCAGCCCGTCGATTGATCAGAGGTTCGTCCACGAAGTACTAAGGGACATGAAGGAGAGGCAATAGGTCAAGAGCTCAGAGAGGGCAACAGCCTTGCGAGCGTTAGCGACCGCCGACCTGGTGTGAGAGTTTTATTATCTGCTGTTTGACGTTCTGGACGGTCTTGCCCTGCTTGAGCGGCGCGTATTGGACGAACTTCTGGTAGGCTCTTATCGCCTCTCTGTTCCTGCCGAGGGCCTCCAGCGCAGTCCCTAAGTTGAAGTACGCCTCGGCGAAACTCGGATTGAGCTCTATTGCCTTTTGATAGTCCTCGATCGCCAGATCGACGTATCCGAGCGCCGCCCTGGCGTAGCCGCGATTACTATAGGCCTCGCAGCATTGCGGATTTATCTCGATCGCCTTGCTGCAGTCCTCGATAGCTGGGCCGAACTCTCCCCTGTCAAGGTGGCAGGAGCACCTCAACTTATACGCCTCCGCGCATTCGGGATTCGCTTCGATAGCCTTGCCGCAATCTTCCATCGCGGTCTCCATCAGGCGCATCGCCATGCACGCCTGTGCACGGCCGACGTATGCCGCGTCACAGCTCGGATCGACCTCCGCCGCCTTCTCGTAGTCGGCCTTGGCCTGGTCGAATTTCTGAAGAGTTGAATAGACGTATGCCCGCTTGAGATACCCATCCGGCGACCAGGTATGGACCTCGATCACCCGCGAATAGTCATCGATTGCATCCTTCCAGCGCTCCCACTCCTCGTGCAGCCGCCCCCTGCTCAGATAGACCTCCGCATAATTTGGTCTTAGCTCCAGCGCGTGACCGTAATCCTCGAGCGCCTTGTCCGGGTAATCATGTGCGTAATATAAGTCCCCACGATGGTAGTAGGCGGCCTCGAGCTTCGGATCAAGCTCGATAGCCCTTTCGTAGTCCGCCAAAGCAAGGTCGAACTCGCCCATGCCGGCATAGATGAAGCCCCGAGTATCGTATGTATTTGCGTCCTCTTTCAGCTCCAGTGACTTACTTGCGTCAGGCAGTGCCAAATCGTATTTGCCGTTGCTTGCCAATATCCAGGCGCGATCATTATATGCGACGTATGAGTTCGGCTCGATCTCCAGTGCCTTCCCGAAATCGGCGAGCGCAGCGTCAAGCTCTCCCATTTCCCCATATAGGTCCCCGCGGCCGGTGTA
>JAFGIT010000400.1 GCA_016929465.1 Candidatus Coatesiibacteriota bacterium
CAAGACGGTCTGCACGACGAACATCCAGTGGAGTGGGACCGTGAAGATGGTTGAGCGCATCGTCGAGAATTTCGGCGAGCCTTTTCCCGGCGACGAGAGAATCCGCGCCTTCCCTACGCCGGAGAGGATTGCGGCAGTCCCGTTCGAGAAATTCAAGGCGACCGTAAGGGCTGGCTATCGCGCGCAATATTTTCACGAGCTCGCGACTAAGATCGCGGCTGGCGAGACAGATGTGGAGGCTTTGCTCGACGGGGAGCTCAGCTCGAAGGAGGTTCGGAAGAGACTGCTTGGGATCAAGGGCGTCGGGCCATACGCTGCTGCTACGCTTCAGATGCTACTCGGACATTATGACGAGGTGGCTGTCGATACCGAGTTCATGAGCTTCGTGACCAAGAGACACTTCGGCGGCGAGAAGACGCCCATGAAGGAGATGCTGGCTGTCTATGAGGATTGGGGCAAGTGGAAATACCTCGCCTACTGGTTCGAGGTCTGGTCGGAATTTCAGAAGAAGGTCGAGTTTTCTTAGGCTGCCTCGAAAGCCCCTTTAATCAGATCGATTCTCCGCTGATAAAACAGCCTTCCCTCACGTGCCTGGTTAATGATATAATCTGCTGGACCGAGATAAAAGCAGAAGCATGGGAGGTGTGCTATGAAGCTAATCTACTCAATTCTGTCCTTTGGCTTACTCATCATATCGGTGCAATCGGCCTGCGCGGAACCGGAGTTGAGTCTCAAAGTCTATCCGGCAGAATTCGATGTCGATCGCTATCTACGAGTCTGGGGGTCAATGAGCTGGGATGCCCCGGATATCGTCGCTGACCTGTATCTTGCCGTGATAGATGACTCCGGTGCGATGGGATTCCTCTCCGACGATCATTTCGATCCTGTCTTCTATCCGTCACCATTCATCGGTTCCGTTTACATCGCTGATGGTACCACGGTGACAGATCACTTCTTTGGGGCTTTTCCAGGGCGAATTCTAGACTTCTCATCAGTCAGTAAATCCTACGTAATCGCACTAGCCTTGACCGAGACGGATACGCTGGAGCTATCCTGCCCGCCTGCATTTGCGATGTTTCAGATCATAGAGGTTGATTCACCCCAGACTTGGCGTGATAACCGCAACAACTATGCGGTGTTCGAATATCGAAGCCCGCGTTGGTATCTGACTGCTATCAGCCTCGAGGTCGAACACTCCTGGACGTACTTCAGCATGGACTATTCCTATTCCGGTTCGGGCATAGATTACTTTTATCGGCAGGGGCTGTATGAATTGGATGGGAACGCATGCGGCGATTTTTTCTGGAATGACGGATATGGCAATGGCTATGGCCTAAACGTCTATCTTTCGGTGTATCGGGATTACGCCTCCGTATATTGCGACGGCACTGATCGCCAGACTCGTCCTCCCGATGGAGCGTACTTCGAGAGCTGGTCGCTGAGCACGACTTTGAGACAATGATGCGAAAAATCCTGCCGATGATCTTCCTGAATCTGTAACTAATTGAATCAATTGAGCAGCTCCATGCGCCCATACTCTGCCATCCAATCGGAATTCGCCTGCTGGGACTCCGAGACGAGGAGGCTCCTCAGGGAAGCGGGCCTTAAGAGTCGCGAATTGATGGACAAGGGCGACATGGCTGCCGCTATCGAGGCGTATCGCGCCTATCAGGATTGGCGCGTGGGCCCTGAAATCAGGGCTCTCAGTGAAGAGCTTGCTCGTGACCATCCCGAATCACACCTACGCAAAATGATCGGTGATCATCTTAGACGCGAGGAAAAATCCCACCGGCTGACCTCAACCGTGAAAGGAGAGAGCAGCGCCATCGCGAAGGCGACCTCGGCATTCAAGTTCGCCGTCGGCTCGGGGTCATTTACGCTCGGAGAACTGCGATGGCTGATGGCGTAGACATCTGAGCCGGCGGAGCGAAGGGATATCTTTTGCCAGCTTGCGCCACTCAATGAGCAAATTGAGCACTCGATCAGAGATGGGCAGCGGCTACTCGCTACGGAATATGGGATGCTCATCGACGAATATTGCAGCGCCTTCCTGCGGGATGAGTGTGAGATCTCTGGAAGCACGGACCGCCTATTGAATGCCATGTTCAAAGCAGCGCGACAGCTCATCCCACTACTCAATCTCGAAGGGCAGGGGATACAGGATCTCCTTCATCATCACATACGTGTGCTGGATGATGTTGACCCCTACTTCGGGCCTGCCCCCCCTATCGAGCATTGCTTTCGTGCAATTGAGGCGCTTGGCTTCGGTAGGGACCAGGTCCGGAGAATCAGGTTTGTTCCGAAGGCCGGCACAAGCACCGCCTACGCCTCGGCCCTGAATATCGACGAGGACCTCCGCGTCGTGGGCAATCTCGAATCTGGAGCAATCTGGTACCGGATACTGACACACGAGGTCGGTCACCTTCTCGGCAACACATTCTCGCCGAGATGGCCATCCATAGTAAGTGATCCCATATTTCCATATTGGGGCGAGCTCCTTGCCGAACTCCCATCGCTCTTTGCCTCAACCGCGCCCGTGCTTCAGGCCGTGCTAGAAATCGAAGGGAGCGAGGCGGCGGAGGTGGCGGCCGCGATGAGACGTTCAAAGGCAATCGAGTTCATCATTGGAGCTTTGAGGGCAGAATTCTCCATCGAGGTCTGGCGAGACGCCTCATCATCGTTCGATGAGATATATCATAGGATCTCTGCGATCTATGGGCTGGCGGAGCCAGAACCGAATGTATTCTTTCCTCCAGCGATCAAAAGCGTGACTGTTCCGCTCTTTGTCCATCAAGCATTTGGTGCTTGCGTTGCACCCATTCTCGCGCAGTTCGTTTCCAATAGAGCAACGAAGCTCTGGCAGCCACCTATCGTGGCCCCTCTCCTAATTGGCGAATTGTATCCCCTGTGGTCGAAACGTTCTGTGGTGGACTACTTGCTGGATAATGGCTGCGAGCTTACAGCCAGCGAGCTAATAGATTCGCTTGAGTTGATTTAGAAGAGAAATCCCGAGAAGACAAAGCCCCTAACGCTCGCGCTTTCGCGCCCAGCGTCAGGGGCCAAACATCCTAAGTCAGCTCAGGAGGGGTAGCGACAGCACCTGCAACCAGAATATAAACGTTTACTCGCCGTAGACAATAACCGTCAGCTTGGCGTAGATCCCGAGGATATTCTCGCACTTGTAATCTACGTGGTGAATCTTCGTGATTCCACCATTCTCCATGGCAGCCTTGATGCTGGCATCGCCAGTCGCAACCCACCCCAGAATCGAGGTGCACATTGAGGTTCCAACTTTCGAATAGCCCGCATTCGCGGTGACCGCATGGGGACCCTTGACATCGGAATACATAACGCCAACTGCAGGGGTCATAACACCCGCGCAACCAGCTAGAAGCATAGTGGCCACCATCAAAGCGGCCAGTGGAAGAAGCGCCTTTTTCATACTTTCTATTCCCTCCCAAGAATTTTGGTCGCAGGTGCCCCTTCGCATAATCCCACCAAACAATCAGGGGTGACCCCTGAATTAGTGTAATCTTAACTCCCACTTTATAGATGTCAATATTTTCCACCGGAAGTGGTGAGGTCAATAGGTGAATAGGTCAAAAGATTAAGAGGTTAAGGGGCGAAAGAGGTCAAAGATGTCAATGGATGGTGTGCAGGAGGGCTTTCCAAGGCTGCCCAAGGAAGAGTCCGCGGATTCCGCAGATTTCACTGGTCGGCGAAATCCGCTTGTCTGCTTGACCGGACCGTTTCAGTCCCTTCCCTTTTCTCCGAACTCTCCCAACGAATCTTCTTGGGCCTTCCTGTCCTTCTTAGACGCAAAAAAATCAGATAGACCCGCGGCCTTACTCGGGAAGCTCGTACAGCGTCTTTACGTTGCTCGTCTTCTGGATGACGAGGCAGCCGGCGAGCATATCGTGCAGGGCCTGCTTACGCGCGGTGAATCCTGCCATCAAAAAGCCGATCATCAGGATGATATGGGATACGATCTTGCCGAAGTACCTGCCCGTTGCGCGCAGGAAAGAGATGCGGTCACCCTCCAGGTCAGTGACAATGCTTCCCATCGCCATTTTGCCGATGGTGGCCTGCAAATGGGAACTCTCCATGAATGCGAAGTAGAGCCAAGGTATCAGGATGGCAAGCAATTGCCATAGAATCAATCTAGGCATCACGGAGGAAAACTGACTCATCATCACCTGAGCAGCTTCCTGTTGATCCATGTTCTCGATTTGGTCCAGTGGAAAAGTGGATACGAATTCCTCCATGAAGGGAACTCCCAATGCAATAGCGAGAACATACATTGGGATCGTCAGCAAGACACCATCGATAATTACTGCGACAAAGCGACGCCAAAAGCCTGAGTAGATCATTTGATTGTCCTTGACTGTTAATTCTGCCTGGTTGACCTGTGATTAGGACCCCATTCTCAACAGAATCTCGCTGGCCCTCACCAGCCCCTGCATCCTCCCCGGAGGACACCATGACTCTTCGTATGCGCCCCGCATTTCTAAATGGTTACTTGCCAGACTTCTTCTAAACCAATTGGCTTGAGAGCACACCTACTTCTTATGTATGATATTACTGTGACAAAAGCAAGACTTACAGCAATAATTCCGACTTTCAACGAAGAGGCGAACATCCGAGATTGCCTCGAGCAGTTGAGGTTCGCCGACGAGATACTCGTGGTTGACAGCTTCAGTACTGACTCAACGCTCGATATAGCGAAAGAATTCAACGCGAGGATCATCCAGAGAGAGTACAATTGCTCCGCCTCGCAGAAGAACTGGGCCATCCCGCAGGCGAAGCATGAGTGGATCCTTCTTTGTGATTCCGACGAGCGCGTGACGGCCGAGCTCAGGCGGGAGATCGAGGAAGTGCTCGCAGGGGAGCAGCAGCATGTCGGGTATTCGATCCCCCGCGCGAACTATTTTCTCGGCAAGCGGATTCGGCACTGCGGATGGTCTCCCGAACGAGACCGGAATATCAGGCTATTCATGCGAGATAAAAGCCGGTACGAGGACAAAGAGGTCCACGCAGATATAATATGCGACGGCTCAGTCGGCAAATTGCACTCCCCGCTCATGCACCACAGCTTCCGCACATTCGAGCAGTACATAGCCAAGATGAATCGCTACACGACGTGGGGCGCGAAGGACCTGATTAATGCAGGCCGGAAGATCGGCACGTTTGACCTGACTTTCAGACCGCCGATGACTTTCTTGAAGATGTACATCCTGCAGGCCGGCTTCCTGGATGGGATGCGGGGTTTCATCCTCTGCCTTGCCTCTTCATTCTACACTCTCAGCAAGTACACCAAGGCCTGGCTAATGGGCCGGTCGAGCGAATAATGTCGAGATATTCTCGCGCATTAGGAGTGCGGCGGCTTGACGCCGCTTTGGATGGCCGCGGCTTGACGCGGCAAAGAGCCGCTACGCGCGGGGGCGTTTCGGAAAGGTCCTTGACGCATTGAAGCAGCTCTCAATCCTGCTAATGAACACAGCGGACGGCTTCGGCGGGGGCGAGCAGGTCTTCGTCGGTCTCTGCAGTGGACTTCAGGCGAAGGGGCATGAGGTCGCCTGTGTTGTCAGGGCGGGCGGGGCTCTTCGAAGCGTACTCGAAGAGGCCGGTCTCCAGGTTATTCCTACGCAGAGGGGGTGCGGCATTCTTCTCCCCAGGAGGTTGGCGAAGGCTATCGACTCCGGCGGCTGGCAGCTGATCAACGCCCACACCCCGCCCGATTACATGATCGCGGCGCTTTCCAAAGAGCTCTCAAGATCCAAGCCGAAGCTCATCTTCACTCGGCACATTCTCCTCCCGCTGGGCCGCTCCTTCCTTCACAGGTGGACGCTCAGGTCAGCCGACGCACTTATCGCGGTCTCGAACGCGATCAAGGAGACGCTGGACGCGCACCCATTCATCGATCCGGAAAGGGTGCGGACAATCTGGAATGGGATCGACGTCGAGAAATTTTTCCCTTCGGGGACACGCAATCTGCGAGATCGATTGGGCATCGACGACGAAGGGCGCCTGGTCGGGATATTCGGGGAGATCTCGCCCCACAAGGGTCAGGAGCTGTTTGTACGGGCCGCCAATATACTGCTGCGGGAAGGTGAAAATGTGCACTTTGTCATAGCCGGTCCGATCAAGCAGAGGAATGAGGCTTATTTGAAGAAGCTGCAGCGTCTCGCGGGAGAGAGCGGGAGGGCCCAGAGC